>CAISUK010000566.1 GCA_903888645.1 uncultured Pseudomonadota bacterium
CCTCACCCCAACCCTCTCCCCGCTGGGGCGAGGGAGTTGACGACCACTTTCCGTCGGCGGATGCGCGTGGTGGATGAGATGACGGCAAAATTCAATTCCAGCCAATTCGCGCATTGCCCGCCGAACCGCTCCAGCGCCGCTTTGCTCCCTCTCCCCGGCGGGGAGAGGGCCGGGGTGAGGGGTAAAAACAGCCTCGCCAGATATCTGCGCAAGACTTCAACCGACGGCGGCCAACATGCTCTTGCCAAGCCAAGCGCAGTGCTCGAACCCACTCTTTTGGTGTTGGCAGGTGCCGCCGCACACAAGAACTCCCCATGAATAACGATACCCCTGACCTGTTCGATAATCTCGCCGCGGAACCACCTGTTCCACCGGCTCCCCCGCCAGCGCCCGACTTCGACGACGGCAGCCACCTGCCGCTCGACACTTACGCCGAGCGCGCCTATCTGGCCTATGCCATGAGTGTGGTGCGGTCGCGCGCCCTGCCCCAGGTCGAGGACGGCCTCAAGCCGGTGCAGCGCCGCATTCTCTACGCCATGAACGAGATGCGCCTGGCCGCCACAACCAAGCACGTCAAGTCGGCGCGCGTCGTCGGCGATGTCATTGGCAAGTACCACCCGCATGGCGACACCAGCATTTATGACGCCATGGTTCGCGTGGCGCAGGATTTTTCGCTGCGCTATCCGCTGGTCGATGGCCAGGGCAATTTCGGCTCGCGCGATGGCGACGGCGCCGCCGCGATGCGCTATACCGAATGCCGACTGACGCCGATCGCCGAACTGCTGCTCGCAGAAATTCATCGCGGTACCATCGATTTCGTGCCCAATTATGACGGTACGCTGCAAGAGCCACAGTTGTTACCGGCGCGGCTGCCTTTCGTCCTGCTCAACGGCGCATCCGGCATTGCCGTCGGCATGGCCACGGAAATTCCGCCGCATAATCTGCGCGAAGTAGCGGACGCGGCACGCTTGCTGATCCGCAAGCCGGAAGCTGGCCTCGACGAAATTCTCGCCGTCATGCCGGGGCCGGATTTCCCCGGCGGCGGGCAATTGATCGCGACGCCCGCAGATATTCGCGAGGCCTATGCAGCCGGTCGTGGCAGCCTGCGCATGCGCGCCCGTTGGCGCATTGAGGAATTGGCCCGCGGCCAATGGCGCGTCGTCATAAATGAGCTTCCTCACGGTGTCTCCACGGCCCAGGTGTTGTCGGAGATCGAAGCCGTGACCAATCCGCAGGTGCGCACCGGCAAGAAGGAAATTTCCCAGGAGCAGAAGAACCTCAAGCAGGTGATGCTGGGTGTACTCGAATCGGTGCGTGACGAATCGAGCGACAAGGCGGCGGTCAGGATCGTGCTGGAGCCGCGCTCGTCGCGCATCGCCCAGGACGAATTCATGGCCGTGCTGCTGGCCCATACCAGCCTCGAAGCCAATGTCTCGCTGAACATGACGATGATCGGCAACAACGGCCGGCCGCAACAGAAGAACCTGCAGCAGATCCTCACCGAATGGGTTGCTTTCCGCATCAAGACGGTCGCGCGGCGCACCCTGCACCGACTCGGCGAGGTGGATAAGCGCCTGCACATTCTCGACGGCCGCATGATTGCTTTCCTGCGCATCGAGGAAGTGATCCGCGTCATCCGCGAATCCGACGAGCCGAAACCGGAACTCATGCGGCATTTCGCGCTCAGCGAGATCCAGGCCGAAGACATCCTGGAAATCCGCTTGCGCCAGTTGGCCCGCCTCGAAGGTTTCCGCATCGAAAAGGAACTCGGCGAATTGCGCGAGGAACGCGGTCGGCTGCAGATCCTGCTGGATGACCGCAAGGAACTGACCAAACTGGTAGTCCGCGAAGTCGGCGACGATGCCAAACAATTCGGCGATGCGCGGCGTACCTTGATCGAAGCCGTCGCACCGACCGCCAGCGCTGAAGTGACGGTGCCCGATGAGCCGGTGACCTTGATCCTGTCACGCAATGGCTGGGTGCGCACTCGCCAGGGGCATGGTATAGATGCGGCTGGCATTACCTACAAGACCGGCGACACGCCTTGGCTGATCGCCGAAACACGCACGGTGTGGCCGCTCATCCTGCTTGACGACAAGGGCCGCGCATACAGCATCCGGGTGTCCGACCTGCCCGGCGGGCGCGGCGACGGCGTGCCCGTCGCGACGCTGATCGAGTTGCAGGACGGTGGCAAGCTGGCCCATGCACTAAGCGATGCACCGGAGACCGGCTACCTGTTCACCGGCTCGGGCGGCTATGGTTTCATCGCCCAGGTGGCGGACCTCATTTCGCGCAATCGCGCCGGCAAGGCCTTCATGTCGCTGGACAAGAACGAAAAGCCGTTGCAACCAGCCAAGGCTATCGGGGACACGGTCGCCGTCATTTCACAGACCGGTCGCCTGCTGCTCTTTCCATTGGCGGAACTGAAGCCGCTGGCCAAGGGACGCGGCCTCATGCTGATTGATCTCGTTGATACCGACGAACTGGTCGGCGTCACCGTGAACAACGGCGAATCCGTAACTATTTCGGGTATCGGTCGCGGCAGCAAGACGACGGAAGTACTCATCGACCGCAAGAACATCGTCGGCTACCGCGGCAGCCGGGCGCGCAAGGGGCACCACCTGCAGAGCAAGCTCAAACCGACGGGGCTGCGCTGATCAGTTGAGGTCTTCTTTCTTCGCCGGTAGCGGCAGAACGACGATTCCCTCTTCTAGCAAGGCATGAGTTTCATGCAGCGTAGCTTGTCCGCGGATTGATCTTTCCGGAATTTCGTGGTAGTGAATGCGCCGCGCTTCCTCGGCAAAACGGTCGCCAACGTCATCGGCATCGGCAGCCAGGCGCGCCAGGGTTTGCTGCACCAAGGTTTGCTGCACCAAAGCCCGTTCGGCGCTGTCCCGCGACGATGACGAGGGCGTTATTTCTGCTGCGCGGCGTCTGACCATGGGAGCAACGGGAAGTCGCATGATCTCTGCATTGTTGCAGGTTGGGCAAACAACCAGAGCCGCTTCGCTCTGTTCCGTGAAAGCATCAGCCGAGGCGAACCAGCCCTCGAAATGATGGCCGCCACTACAGGTGAGATTGAGAACGATCATGGGAAACTTGTTTGGGCGGCAAAGCAGCTACTGTCTATTTCAGATGCTCCGCCACTTCGGCGATCCCGGCATTGGCACAGACTTCGTCCTTCTCTCCGCCTGGCGCGCCGGACACACCAACGCCGCCAATCGTAACATCGCCAACTTTGATCGGCACGCCGCCGCCAATGGCAACGACGTCGGGAATCTGGCGCAAGTAGGCACTGCCAGGATTGTCAGTCGCCTTCATGAATTCCAGCGAAGTTTGGCCACGTGTGCGTGCCGTGTAAGCCTTCTTGCGGGCGAATTCCATGGTGTGGGGATTGGTGCCGTCGCCACGTAGGGATGCCCGCACCAGGCCAGCATTGTCGACAATCACCACCGAGACTTTGTAGCCATCCTTGGTGCATTGCTCGATGGTGCCGTCAATGATCGCCAGCGCCATTTTCATCGAGACATTTTTCTCGACAAGCGGAACCTGGGCGTTGGCGGATCCGATGACTGCAATAGCGATGACAGCGACAATGGCAATGGGCTTGGCGAGCATCATGAGTTCCTCTTTTAGGACCGGGAGTGGCAGCGACGACAGCGAGCAGCAAGATTTCAGGAATTTCGGGCTTCAGAGGCCGCCAGTTTATCGCTTGAGCGCACGCTGTGCGTCAACGGGAGACGAAAGCGAGTTCAGCACCCCGGCCGGACACCGACCTTGCGCAGGATATTTTCCATCAGGCACCACTTGCTGAAGCCGCTTTGCATTAAATTAGCGCCGACGAAGGCGGTAAACCAAAGCCAGTTGCTGCTTTGAAATATGGGGCTGGCCTGGACACCCAGAGCGAGAGACAGGAGGATGAAGCTTCCAGCAACAACGCGTACCACTTGCCATGTAGTCATGATGATCTTTCCGTTAGTCAGTGAGTGGAATGGAATTGCCGCTTGCGGCCGGTGACTCGAACTTCTTGCGGTAAGCCGCGTAATAGAACAGCGGAATCACGACTAGCGTCAGCAGCGTCGACACGAAGATGCCGAAGATCAACGAAATCGCCAGCCCGTTGAAGATGGGGTCGTCAAGAATGAACAAGGCGCCGATCATGGCCGCCAGCCCGGTGAGGATGATCGGCTGCGCCCGCGTCGCCGCCGAGCGCATCACTGCTTCCTTGAAGGGCATGCCGGCGGCCACCTGCAGATTGATAAAGTCCACCAGCAGGATCGAGTTGCGCACGATGATGCCGGCCAGGGCGATCATGCCGATCATCGACGTCGCCGTGTATTGCGAACCAAGCAGGGCATGGCCGGGCATCACGCCGATGATGGTCAGCGGGATCGGCGCCATGATTACCAGCGGCGTCAGGTAGGAACCGAACTGCGCCACCACCAACAGATAGATCAGGATCAGGCCGACACCGTAAGCGGCGCCCATGTCGCGGAAGGTTTCGTAGGTCACCTGCCATTCGCCGTCCCACTTGATGGAGTAATCGCGATAGGGGTCTTCTGGTTGATGGATGAAGTACTCGCCCAGCGTACCGCCGCCCGGCACCGGCAGTGCGGCGATGGCAGAGCGCATCGCGAACATGCCGTAGAGCGGGCTGTCCAGCTTGCCGGCCATGTCGCCGACGACGTAGATCACCGGCAGCAGATCCTTGTGGTAAATCGGCTGGTCAATGACCGTGTTCTCGATGGTGACGAGTTCGCGCAAAGGC
>CAISUK010000567.1 GCA_903888645.1 uncultured Pseudomonadota bacterium
AGAGAAGTTGTGAAAAGCAACACTCGCATTCGCGGCAGTAGCCCGGCTTTTCCAGCGCCGCGCAGATTGGCTAAAGACGTAAACCCCGTTACGCCGTTGCCGATGTCGCGGGAGGAAATGGCGGCGCTGGGTTGGGATGAATGCGATGTCATCCTGGTCACCGGCGACGCCTATATCGATCACCCGAGTTTCGGCATGGCGCTGGTCGGGCGACTGCTCGAAGCGCAGGGATTTCGCGTCGGCATCATTAGCCAACCTGATTGGCGGTCGGCGGCAGCCTTCAAGGTGCTCGGTAAACCAAAACTTTATTTCGGCGTCACCGCCGGCAACATGGATTCGATGGTCAATCGCTACACCAGCGATCGTCGCATCCGCTCCGACGACGCCTACACGCCGGGCGGCGAGCCCAACCGGCGCCCGGATCACGCCGTGATTGTCTATGCGCAGCGTTGTCGTGAGGCCTGGCCCGACGTTCCGCTGGTGATCGGCAGCATCGAGGCATAGTTGCGGCGCATCGCCCATTATGACTATTGGTCAGACAAGGTGCGGCGCTCGGTACTCGCCGATGCCAAGGCCGATCTGCTGCTGTTCGGCAACGCCGAGCGAGCGCTGGTGGAACTGACGCATCGGCTGGCGCGCGGCGACGCCATCGCGGCCATCCGTGATTTGCGCGGCAGTGCGTTCATTGTGCCGCGCAGCTGGAAACCGGCCGCCGACTGGAGCGAAGTCGATTCGGCTGTCATCGACACGCCGGGCGCCGTTCACCCGCATCCGGACCCTTATGCGATGGCACCGACGCCGCCTGCACAGGCCGCGCAGAAGGAACACGTCAGCCAACCGATCCAACTCCATGGCCGCGCCGAGCAACTGATGGAAAGGCGCGTTGAGCGTCAGCGACAACGCACCCAGACCGCAGTGCGTTTGCCCGCCTACGAACAGGTCCGGGACGACCCCGTTCTCTATGCCCATGCCTCACGTACCTTCCATCTCGAGTCCAATCCGGGTAATGCCCGCTGCCTGGTTCAGGCGCATGGCGATCGCGACGTCTGGCTCAATCCGCCGCCGCTGCCCTTGAGCACGGCGGAGATGGACGGCGTCTATGGCTTGCCTTATGCGCGAGCACCTCACCCGAGCTATGGCGAGGCGAAAATTCCGGCCTGGGAAATGATCCGTTTCTCGGTGAACATCATGCGCGGCTGTTTTGGCGGGTGTACTTTCTGTTCGATCACCGAGCATGAGGGCCGCATCATCCAGAGCCGCTCGGAAGCCTCGATCCTCCACGAGATCGAGGCAATTCGCGACAAGACCCCGGGCTTCACCGGCGTTGTTTCCGACCTCGGCGGGCCAACCGCGAACATGTATCGCATGGCCTGCAAGGATCCGCAGATCGAATCGGCCTGTCGCCGCCTCTCCTGCGTTTATCCGGTGATCTGCGAAAACCTCGGCACCGACCATGCGCCGCTGATCTCTCTGTACCGCAAGACGCGCAGCCTGCCCGGCATCAAGAAAATACTGATCGGCTCGGGGCTGCGCTACGACCTCGTCGTGCGTTCGCCGGAATATGTCAGGGAGCTAGTCACGCACCATGTTGGCGGCTACCTGAAGATTGCCCCCGAACACATCGCCGAAGGACCGCTGTCGAAGATGATGAAGCCGGGCATCGGCGCCTATGACCGTTTCAAGGCGATGTTCGATCAGTATTCGCGGGAAGCCGGCAAGGAGCAGTATCTGATCCCCTACTTCATCGCTGCCCATCCCGGGACGACCGACGCGGACATGCTCGAACTGGCAATCTGGCTCAAGCGCAATGATTTTCGTCTCGGCCAGGTGCAGACTTTTCTGCCGACGCCCCTGGCACTGGCCACGGCGATGTATCACACCGGCAAGAATCCGCTGCGCAAAGTCGGTGCCGCATCGGAAAGCGTCGATGTAGTCCGCGCCGGACGGCAGCGGCGACTGCACAAAGCGTTTCTACGCTACCACGATCCGGAAAACTGGCCGCTGTTGCGCGAGGCGCTGCAACGCATGGGGCGAGCCGATCTGATCGGCAACGGCAAGCGTCATCTGGTGCCGCAATGGCAACCCGGAGGGACTGGCGGCGCAAGCAAACCTTGGCTCGGAACGCGCCCGCAACCTGCGACCAGCCTCGCCAAGCCAAAGAAAACCACCAATCTAAAGCGTAGAAAAATCTGACTGCAATGCTGCAGTAGCCGGATCGGCTGATTCCCCGGTTAGCCAAAGCATGGACCAACCGGACGCGAACACAGCCTGTGGAACAATTACCCGAATTGGGCAGCCCGAACCGATTTCAACAGTTTCAGGATCGCCGGATGCTTGCCTTTTTCGGCAATCGAAAACGGTGTTTCGCCTTCGCGATTGCGCGGATCGAGCGCAGCTTTGGCCTTCACCAACAGCAGCACCACTTCCTTGTGACCATTGGCGACGGCCTTATGGAGGGGTGTGCCGCCGTCATTGGTGGCGATATTCGGCTGAGCACCGGCCTCCAGTAGTTGCGCGACAACCTTGACATAACCGCGCGCGGCCGCTTGCAAGAGGGGCGTCAGTCCATACTTGCTCTTGATATTGGGCTCTGCACCGCGACGCAACAGCATGCGCACGACTTTCTCGTAGCCGTTGAAGGCGGCCCAATGCAATGGCGAATAGCCACCCATATCCTGGGCACGAATATCGGCGCCGTACTTGATGAGCAAGGCGGCGACTTCCTCATTGCCATTGAAAGCCGCAACCATCAACGGCGTCCAGTCGCGCGAATCTCGCGAATCGACCGACATGCCGGCTTTAAGAAATAGCTGCACCTGCTCGGCATTACCCGACTCGACCGACTTGAACAGGGCATGCTTGACGAACTTTATGCCTCGCGATTCGAGTTCCTGCTTCGGCACCGACCGCTCGACGCTCCAGATATCCGACTCGACTCTTGGCCTGTTCATGATGGTCTCGTAGACCTGGCTCAAGTCGAAAATCTCGCTGGCCACTTCGCCCGGAAATCCCTGCCGGTCGTTCCGATCGGCAATTAGCAAATCGGAGAAATAAGCCTCGAGGTTCGGCGTTCCCCAAAGCCGGACAATCTTGTCGAGGACGCGCAAATAACGGGCTTCAAGCTGATGAGGATATTTGTGCTCGAAGCCCTTCAGATATTGCGCGAGTGTCTCGTTCATTTACCTATCCGCTTAGACGAAATAGGTCAGATAGATTGACGAGCAAGGCAAAACCGGTTGGCGCGGAATACCAGTTTTTTGATACCACCCGGCCAATATGAAGGGCATCAATGTCCTCAATACGATTATCGTTGTTTGCATATTTTAGCACCGGCCTTTGCGGGAAAACATTGGCGCGGCGCGCCCGGCCGGCCAATATCCTTGGCGGCCTCGCAGACTGACCCATATTTTCGTAAAAATGATTTATCCAATGATTTTCCGTTCATGAGGGATCCATCGTGCCCGGTTCCTACGCCCATATCACGCTTGTCAATTTGGCCCGGGAGCCGGCCCGTCTGGATGTCGGCCCGGGGATGCCTGACCCTGCGGCGCTGGCGCTAGGTCAATGGTTCAAGTACTGCGAACTGGGGGCTGTCAGTCCCGACTATCCCTACTTGGCGATCGGTGCCACCGGGGCCACCGCATGGGCCGACCTGATGCATTACAAGCATACCGGCGACATGGTCAAGGCCGGTGTGGAAGTGGTGCGCGGTCTTGTCGGCGATACTCGCGACAAGGCTTTGGTCTGGCTGCTCGGCTATGCCGCGCATGTCATCACCGACGCAACCATTCACCCAGTCGTGGAACTCAAGGTAGGCCCCTATGCACAGAACAAGCGGGCCAATCGTGAGTGCGAAATGCACCAGGATTCCTATATTTTTCAGCGACTGGACGTGGGTGGGGTAGGCGTCGGCGATTACCTGAGATCCGGCATTGAACAATGCTGCGCAGCTGGATCGCTGGATCCGGCTGTCGCCGAACCCTGGGGTGCCGTGCTGCAGCGCTGCTATCCACAGGACGCCTCCGCCAATCCGCCCGATATCGCACGGTGGCATAACGGATTTACCACCGTGGTGGAAACCATCGGGGAAGGCTGCCACCTTATCCCCATCGCGCGCCACGTGGGAGTGGACTGCGGTTTGACCTATCCCCTGCTGAAGGAAGTGGATCGGGCCGCCTATATCGACAACCTCAAGGCGCCGCATGGCGGAATGTCCTATGACCAGGTGTTCGAGAAGGCGCTAGCCCATGTGATCGAGGGCTGGCATTTGATTGGCGAGGCCGTGTTCAACGACAGCACCGCCTACCAAGCTGCCTTCTGGGACTGGAACCTCGATACCGGCAGGGATTCGACCGGCAAGGTCGTGCTATGGGAGGAGAATGCGCTATGAGATTGATGATCGCCCTCGTAATCGTCCTGACCGGCTGTGTCACGCCGGCTCCGCGGCAAACGTATTCGGAGGGGGAGATGATGACCGCCGCAGCGGCGCTGACCAAGGTGACTACAGCCGCCGAGGCGAAACTCCGCTATGGCCCTCCGTCGGACACACTGTCCGACGCTGAATTCCTGGCGCAGTCTGTCGCCCACGACCCCGGTTTGCTGAAGCCGGTGGCCGGCTATCAGGTCAAGGCCAGACGCCAAGGGCGGCAAGTGGCGATTCTGGTGTGCTCGGCGGATGGCGCAATCGCCTTGCTGGAGGATGCCGGGTGCACTGCGGCTATGGATCGCCAACGCTGGAAGGACAAACCCAAGAGTCCGTGCGGTTTCACGATCGACTTGGCGCAATTGTGCCCCGCGGGCACGCACTGACGGGTGCGGCACAGCGTTGCAGGATCTCCGTTCCACGCGGCGAGTGTCGAATCTTCAGCGTTGACAGACTTCATTTGCCAAAGAACCCATTCACCTCGCGTTTGATGAAGGGTAGCGCTACCAATTGGTATGAATGAACTTGGATGCTAGCCCGGCGTTAGCCCACTGCAAATGAGAAGGCGTTATCTTCGACTAACGATTGATTACTTGGTGCGCCCGGAGGGATTCGAACCCCCTACCCCTTGGTTCGAAGCCAAGTGCTCTATCCAAATGAGCTACGGACGCATTGTCGGAGTTGGCTGCACCCGGCAGTGACGGCGGGTAAGCTTGCCACAAACAGGAACCCCGCACTGCCTCTCGCGTAGTGGTTTCCATTGGTTTTCTGGCGGAGAGGCAGGGATTCGAACCCTGGTGCGGGCTTTCCCCCACCATCCGATTTCGAGTCAAGTTGTTCGGAACAATATTATTTATAATCAACTAGGTAGTCAACGCCTGCCAACCTCTTTCTTGCACTTAGCGGCACATCCACGGCACACAATTGCAGTCATTCCGGGAACATCGCCTTGCGCTGGCGCGTATTCCGGTTCGCTTGAGCAGCCAGTTCGACAGCAAGCTCAGTCAGTCTATCTCAATCGTATTTTGGCTTCAAGGAAAGCGCCGCACAGCACTTGTCCTCCGTTGTTGACAAATCTGACTCTTTTGCAAATTGTGCAGGCACCATCTGCACAATCCTCGGCCACCCAGATTCTGCAGACAGCGTCTGCAATTTCGGCGAACACCAAGCTTGGCGAGTCCCGACTGGGTAGTGCAACATTCGTCCTGCAAATTCGTAATCGGTGGTTTTGCGAGGCTGTCCCGGCCGCAGTGATGAAGACCGGACGGGTTAATTCCATGGCTTGACAGCGCATCGCTGTGCAGTAAAATACATACATGATTAAATCTGCACAGCACCTATATCGGCGGCAGGACAAAGTCATCAAGACCCTCAGGTCGGGAGACGCGCTTGATGCGCCCTATCTCCTCGCCGGAGGCACGGCACTTGCTCGTGGCTATCTCCATCACAGGGTGTCCTACGATCTGGACTTTTTTGTGGACGGGAAATTTTCACCAGAACTGTTGCAAGGCCGGCTTCGTCGGCTAGGTCTGGTGATGAGCGATGTCGCGGTCCAGGCGGGTGATCATCTGGCTCATGAACTCCATGGCACCATCGACGGCGATCCCCCTGTCAAGCTCAGTTTTATCGAGGATCCCTTCGCGACCATGTTCAAGACTGTCGAGGTCGAAGGATTCCTGACGGAAGTCATCGAGGGTTTGTATCATCGCAAGGTCAGAACGCTATCGGGGTCGTACAACATCGACGGGCGAGCGGTCGGCGCACGCCAGACGGCGCGGGACGTTTTCGATCTCTATGTTCTGGACAAGACGGTGTGTCCGATCATTGAATTTGTAACTGAAGTCAACGCTCACGGAGCCGGACTCCCTGAAGACGGTTTGATCGCGGGATTTCGTTCGATGCCGTGGAATGAGCTCATGGATGAGTTCGAATTGCTGGTGGTGGCCGACGAATACAAAAACGTTACGCTTTCCAGTATCAAGCGCCACTTCGACCAATCGCTTGGGCTCAGGCTTTCCAAGTCATGATCACGATCGCACCGGATAACAATGCCATCCTGAAGAGGGCCTTCTGGAGCGGAAACATGGGTTATCACCAGTGGAAGAAGATGGTCCTTGCACGCTATGACACTCGGCACAAACGCATCATCGCGGAATCGCTGAAACACCTTCCGTTGTTCTGGGTCATCAATGAGATTGGTCACGCGCATTTCATCAAGAAATGGCCCGCCTGGCGCCAATGGATGGAACCATCACTGCGGCGAGAGGCGCTCGACGGGTGCTGGGGTATTGCAGCACTTGGCGATATCCAGGCGGAAGTCGAGCCGACCATTGCCGCTCTTGGCAAGAAAAAACGTGAGGCGATCAGAATGGCCAATGTCAATCCTGAAAAGACCATTTACGAAATCGCAAAAGATCTTGGCAGGGATTATGCGGCCGTTTATCGCGACGTTTCGTCATTCAGAAAGAACAGCACAGGACGGCCCATGAACGTCGTGCCGGGTATCGCAAATGGACCGGCAGTGCGCGTTGGCACCTCTACGAGATAGTCACCGTCCTCCTTTCAGTCGAACTTAGCGCCTGGTGTGCCGGCCGCAGCTGTCGTTGCGCACATGGCTGGCGATGCGCGTGCCGCGCTGAAACAGTTCCACGGTTGTTGCGGTCAGGCCAATGTCCGCAGTGTGGAAACTTTCTGGACTCACACTTTCGGCCGAAAGGAGTCACTGATGATCGGTCTTCAATTTCAAGCAATTGTACGGAGATTGAACACACGCTATACTCCGCAACAGCTAAACTCTGAGGTGACACCATGTTAGCTTCCTCGAAGACCCAACGCGTCGATTTGCGTATCTCGCCTGCCGCCAAGGAGATGATCCAGGCCGCTGCTCAAGCTCAAGATAAGACGGTCAGCGAATTTTTGCTCGACAGTGGCTTGACGTCGGCTGCCGAGACCTTGGCAGATCGCCGTTTGTTTATTCTCGATGATGCTCAATGGCAGGCATTTCAGGCGGCGCTAGACGCGCTTCCCCGCGCACGGCCACGCCTTGCCCGCTTGATGAAAACGGGTAGGTAGCGGCTTGTGGTGGCAAGGAAAGTCGGTTGGGCCATTCAGAAGCTTGATCGCGCCCAGTTCGTCGATCACTTCGACTGCGGGTACGAGGATCTCAACCGATACATTTCCCGTTTTGCGCTGGCCAACCAGTCGGCAGGTAGCGCGCAGACCTATGTGGCGATCGCTGCCGACAAAGTCGTCGGCTATTACAGTCTGGCAGTCGGCGCTGTAGCGCACTCCCAGGCGCCAGCGCGAGTGACCAAGGGGTTGGCACGTCACCCCGTGCCCATCATGTTGCTGGCTAGGCTCGCTGTCGATACTAGCGCCAAGGGAAAGGGATTGGGAGTGGCTCTGCTGCATGACGCCCTTGCACGAACGCTTCAGGCGGCCGATATCGCTGGCATCCGCGCAGTGATTGTTCATGCCAAAGACGATGGAGCTCGGCGCTTCTACGAACATTCCGATTTTGATCCGAGCCCTACAGACTCTTATCACCTTTACCTGTTGATCAAGGATCTGCGAAAGGCTGCGACATAACAGGGGCGTCGTCGATCTGGCCTAGCGAGACTGCGTAAACCCAATTCAGTTATGCCGATGCGAGCCAGATCCATCTCTACCTGAAATACGCCCGCGAGCACTGGATGAAGCCCGGCGAGAACCCGCCCGCGGGCCAGATCCTCTGCGCAGAAAAAGGCGCGGCCGAGGCGCATTACGCACTGGAGGGGCTGTCCAACAAGGTGCTGGCCGCTGAATACCAGATGGTTCTGCCCGATGAAAAGCTGCTGGCCGCTGCCCTTGAATGAATCTGCCATGGGCGTCTTGCGACGGCAGATCGGTAAACACCCCGCGAGGGTATTTACCTACAAGGGGCGGCCGTTAAAGTCGGTCAATGAGAATTCCTGGGAATCGGCGCTCAAACGGGCCGGCATTCGGGATTTTCGGTGGCACGACTTGCGCCACACGTGGGCAAGCTGGCTGGTACAGGCCGGCGTGCCCTTGAGTGCGGTTCAGGAATTGGGGGCTTGGGAAACGGCCTCGATGGTTCGGCGCTATGCGCATTTGGCACCGGAGCATCTGGCCCCTCACGCCGCCGCGATTGACGGCATGTTGAATGTCACATCTACGGCACAACTGCGGCTGGTCGGCAGCGGCTTGTGACCCGAGGACATACTGTAAGTCGTTGATCTGGCGGAGAGGCAGGGATTCGAACCCTGGTGCGGGCTTTCGCCCACCATCCGATTTCGAGTCGGCGCCGTTATGACCGCTTCGGTACCTCTCCAGCGGGTGGAATTTTACCACCAACCTCAGTTGCGTTGGCGGACGGGCGACCACTAGACCTTGTGCTAAAGGTTTCGAGGTACTTGGGACTTGGCGCCGAGATCGATGCTACTGACAATACCGTATACTCGGACGATGACGAGGCGCCGACGGCCTAGTACCCCGGCAGATTCTCGATACGAAAAACCTGATCTTCGCCGTTGCGCCCGGTGCTGGCGATGAACTTGACGGTCATGAAGCGGCCACTGGCGTCTTGCGTCAGCATCAACGGCACGCCGTATAACTTGTGTTCGGCCAGAATCTTGTCCAGTGTGTCGTCGCCATTGAGGATGTGGTTGCCCTTGGTTTCGACCAGCAGCAGACCACCACCGGTGGTGCGGTCGACAACCTTGATTGCGAAATCGGGAAAGTAGCGGTCCCCGCTGGGCATCACAATACCGATGGACCAGGGCTTGCGCGGTTCGTTGCGGAACCAGTACTCGACCGTCCCCGTCGTGTCGGCATCAAGCAATTCGGCAAAAGTTCGCTCCGGCCCGTTCAGGTCTTGCGGCATCACGCCATAGATGTTGAGTCGTGACTTCTTCACGCCCACCGGCAGTTCCACGCAGGCGGGTAAGGCTTCAGTATCAAACACTTCCTTGAAGCGGGCCGCGCAGGTCCGCGCCGCCAGCCTGATCAAGTTCGGGAAAGCCGCGATGATGTGATTCAGGGCACGATCCAGGCCATCGTCATCGATGTCAATGCCACGGTGGCCGAACTCGGCTTTCAGTCGGGCCAGCAGAACATCGTGCAGATCGCGGGGATCAAGATAGTCGGCATCGAACATCACGTTTTGCGCGCGGCGCGCGATTTCCGCGTCGGAAAGGCGGGCCTGCATTGACACCGATTCTTCGCTGCCCTCGAACAGATCGACGGTCTGCCGTGTCACCTTTACCGATTGGCGGAAACCCGCAGTGAAGGCTCTGTCATCGATGGCGATGTTGGCGGCGATGCATTTGAGCAGATCGGCTGTCGAAAGCGGCAACCGCTCCGAGCGATGCACACGCTGCACACCGGTGCGAATTGGATAACGTCGATTGCCGGATGTGAGCGGACCGCTTCGCATGGCATCGGCCGACGCGGGCACGCCTTCCGTCGGTTCCAGCACCAGGTTCGTCAATATCCCAGTGGGCAACCAGGCCGGTGGCGAAGCCGCGCGCTGACCGTTCTCTGCGCTGGCCGTTTCGGGCACAGGCCATGCCGGCGGCGTATAGGGCACCGACAGCAATTGCCCTTGGCCGTTGTGCGTCACCTGAATTTCGTTGCGCCCGGCCACTTTCACCACCATCGTGAACGGGCAGACGCTGGCTAACTCGCTCTGGATCGCGTTGATCTTTGCGCCGGCATTGACCAGCCCGCTTTGATTCGCCGCATCGGCCAGAAATACATAGCCGCAGCGCAGCAGTTCAGGCAGCTCCTTTTCCAGGGTCGGCGCTTGCAAGCGGCCATGCACGCGGAGGATGCGGCCCACCACCTGAATGCCGAAGTCGGTGTCCCTGGCGCCGCGCATCGACACCAGGGTGAAGGCGCGCGGCGCGTCGAAGCCTAGCGCCACTGCCACCTTGAAAATCAGCACTTCCTTTTGCTCGTCGATCGCCACCGCCAGCAAATCGTCGTTCGGGTCGTCCGCCGTGTACCAGGCGATCTTCGAGTCCGGCACGCCCAACGTCGCCATTCGCTGGCGCGCATCCTCCACCGCCGCGTTGCTGTTGCCAACCTGCACCAGCATCAGCGGCACCAGGCTGATTCCGGCCGCCTGCAATCCCCGTTTGATGGCGCCGTGCATGCTCCAGCCATCGGTCAGGGCGGTTGCGGCGAAGTCCACCAACTCCTTCTGATCGTCGGCTGCAAGATAGGCTATGGATTTGATGCCGTCCTTGATCAGCCCTGCGTCCACCGCCTCCATGCGGCTGACGCAGATACGATGCAGATGACCGATGCCCGCCGCCTTCTTGAACTTGTCGACGTCCTGATCGTCGGGGGTGGCGGTAATCATCAGGGTGAAATCCGGCCGCATGACTTCGCGGTAGAAACGCACCGCCTCGGAGGCTTTGGTGAAGCTGTGATGCGCTTCGTCCACGACCACGCCGATGCGAAATCCGTCAGTGCGCAGTTCCCTGATCAATTCGTCCAGCGACAGCACGAACTCGCCGCTGCTGCGAATCTTGCGCGTTTCCTTGCTCGCCGCCGCCACCGAGGCCCAGGTGGTCACGAATACGTCGCCGCTCCTGGTGCCGCGCGCCTTGCGGTCGCCTTGCAGGTCGCGCACGCGCAGGCCGACAAACGTCGATTTGATGGCACCCTTGGCCTGCTCCACCAGCCCGGCGAAGGGCGTGAACCAGAACCAGACGATGCGCGCATTGCTGTCTCGATCCGGCGCCGCGAGATGCTCGGCGATCATGCCGGCCATCAGCGTCTTGCCCGACCCGGTCGGCGCTTCCAGCAGCAGGCAGCCGTTGAAAGCGGTCGCCGCCGCGCGTCCTGAGTCGTCGCTCGCCTGGCGCAATTGACTTTCCGCATAACGAAAAATCTCCAGCGCGTTGGTCACCGCCTCACGCTGGTAAGCTTTGGGCGCGGGTGCGCTCATGGCCTGGCCCCGGTGGATCGCGCGCCGAAGCGATTGACCAGGAACGCAGGGATCGCCTCGAAGGCGACGCGTGGATCGTTCAGCCGCTGCGCCAGCAAGGCTGGCTGCCATGAATACACCACCGCCTGCCCGGCCGCATGAATCGTGGTTTGCATCGCATCGAGTACCGCGTCATTCAGCTTCGGCAGATAGATCACCAAACCGCGTTGGCCTTGTGCCTCTTGCATGGGCAGCGAGGCTTGATAGGGTGTCAGCGCCACGTCGTGAATCAGTTGCAGCGCCGTCCACACCTGGTCGTGCTGAATGCCGCGAAACACCGTCGCCGCCGGTATACGCCGGCAGCGCAGATAGGCGAAGCCGCCGCCCAAACCTTCGACCGCCTGCCCTTTCTTGTTGTCGTAGCCGGTAACGACGCGACGGACGCGCTCGGCGCAGACATCGCGGCAGAGGTTTTTGTCCGTTATTTCATCCGTAACCTCGGTGCTGGAGACCAGGATAAAACGACGCGCGCCGCCAGTTTTATGGTTCAGATTGAGAACGGCTTGCGCAGTCGTACCCGACCCAGCAAAAAAATCAAGAACAATGTCATTTTGTCCGGTGGCTTGCTCTATCAACTGTTCGATCAATCCGACCGGCTTTGGGAACGAGAAAGTTTTCGTCCCAAGTATCTCGCTCAACTCCTTCGTCGCCTCGACATTTCCGGGCGCATCTAGCACGCTGGAGTATCCAGTCTCTGCTGATTTCATGTCCGTCACATATCGCTTCAGCCTCGGTCGGCCACTCGGCTTTTTGGGCCAAAGTAGACGGTTCAATCTTATGAGTTCGGCCATCCGATCTGGCCCATATATCCAGCCGCGCGATGGATGAGGCGGGTACCGCAACCCACTTACCGGATGAACTATTTCATAGTGCAGATTTGGCCTTTGCTGGGCATTCGCTAAACCGGTGAGGTTGTCGCTCATCCAAGGTCCGAGTGGATCGCCGTCGGGATTTGTGTACTTGCTCAAATCTTTTGCACGCCCTTGCATGCGAAAACCGGCGCCGCTTTGGTAGCAAAGTACATATTCATGGTCTCCTGAAACTCCGTTCAAGTTGCGGCTATCAGGAGTCGTCCTGCGCTTCCAAATAAAGGTAGCAACCGAACTGGCTTCGCCAAATATCTGTTCCATCAACAACCCCAGATGAAACACTTCGTTGTCGTCGATGGAAACGAAGATCACCCCGTCCTCGGTGAGCAGTTCCTTCGCCAGTTCCAGCCGGCGATACATGAACTCCAGCCATTTGGAATGGCGGTAGCTGTCTTCCTTGTCGACGAAACGGTCGTTGTAAATGAAATCGCGGTTGCCGGTGTTGTAGGGCGGGTCGATGTAGATGCACTTGACGCGGCCGGCGTGCGTCATGCGCAAGGTGCGCAGGGCGTCAAAGTTGTCGCCCTCGATGATCAGGTTGCCTTGCGGGCCGTCGCCGCATGACAAGTCGGTATCCCAGTCGAGTGCCACGAAATCGCTATTGACAGACAAATCGTGGTCGATCTCGTCACGCTCCCAAACCAGCCCAAAGCGCGGTCGCCGGTCGCGCTCGCGCAGCAGGCGCAAGAGTTGATCGCGCGAATAATCGTCGTAGTTGTCCGCCATCGATGCAAGAAGCCGGCAATTCAGGATGTCGGCAGTTTAGCCCAGCCGGATTGCAAAATGCCACCGTCACGACAGGTAGAACGCCTGCGCTTTTCCAGTGACACCCTTCTTGCCGTCCTCAACCTGGGCGCGGGATTGTGCGGCGGTGGCTGCGAGGATGCGGTGCTGTTCGCGCGAGAAAGTTTGCGACTTCGCGGCCAAGTGATCCGTTAGCTGCGGGCAAAGGCGAGCAATGGCGCGTAGTCGCGGGCATCGGCGGCTTGCAGGGCGGCGATGTAGCGTTGCCGGGTATCGGTGGCATCGGTGAGGCTGCGGCTGCCCCAAGTGAAGCGGGGCTGCCCAAGTCGCTCGGCCAGTAAATCGGCAATCAGCCGTGCATGGCGGCCATTACCGTTGGGAAACGGGTGGATGGCGACGAGGCGATGATGGAAGCGTACGGCGATTTCATCGGGCCGATAGCTGGCGTGCTCTATCTGGTAGTGGGCGTCATCGAGAAGCTTCTTCAGTTCGACGCCGATCGTGAGCCAGTCGGCGCCAATGTTCTTGTCAGACTTGCGAAACTCGCCAGCCCACTTCCAGGTTTCGCCGAACATCTGCCTATGCAACTGGCGGACGAAAACTTCGTTGAGGATTTCCTTGCGCTGCTTGCGCGCCCAGTCGTCGCCGACCAGGATATTTTGCTGCTCCCATTCGTTCAGTTCGCCCTGCGTGACGACGTGGCCGGGGATCAGGCTGGCGAGTTCGTCGGGATCGAGCGGGGTGGCGCCGGGCGGGTAGTCGAGATTGAGTGGCATACGCCCTATTTCTTTCGCACCGGTGCTTGCCAAAGGGCACGGTGTGAGCCTTTGAGCAGGCTTTCGGTCAAGGCGCGCATCTGATCCTCGACGGTTTTGGGCGAGGTCGATTGGGCTTCCAATGCCATGGTGTGGCTGATGGCAGCCATCCGTTGGCGAGCCAGGACATTGGCGCGGGTTTCCAGCGTTCTTGCCAGCGACTGCTGGGGTACCAGGGCATACTGCAATTCGCAGCCCAGCGCCTCGGCAGCGCGGCGCAAGGTTCCCAGGCTGATGGTGTCGTCGGCCTCGGAGGTTTCCAGACGGGTGACCGACGATGTGGTGACACCCAGTCGGCCGGCCAGATGTGTGGCTGTCATGCCCAGCGCTTGGCGAACTGCCTTGAGCCAGCCCGACGGCGGCCGCGGCGGCAAGTCGGCATTGCGCCAGCGATCCAACGTGGCGTCGAGTTGGCGGAGCTTGAGTTCGGAGAAGTTCGATTTCATGGTTTTGCGTCTTGATGCAAGAGAGTTAGTCAATATATTGCATCATGGCGCAATATTAATCAACATCGTATTGCATCATAGTGCAATACATAAAGCTGAACCGGCCCATCGGGAAGCTTGGTCAAGACTGTCTTGCGTACCTCCTCGACCCAGGCATCGAAGTCTATTTCGCAGCGGAGAATGCGGCGTGGTTACCTTCAGCTTCGGGGTCATGGCTTGTCCAGGCACGGACTTACACCATGCTGTTTGCGCGCCTTCACGGGCGCACAATTCCGCGCTGGGCACCAATACTCTCCGGCGAACGGTTTGGTAAGCAGCGGCAGCCGTGGCAGAATGAGGGCTCTGCATCAGGGAGGCGACGCAGTGCGATTGTGGCTTACCCTTGTTGCTGTTGCGCTGCTTGCTCTGGTAGCTTGCGCCCGCATCGGTGCCCCCCAGGAAAAGGGCGAGCTAGTGGTGGCGGTGCGCAACACCCCGGCGTTCTCGCAGGAAGATAGCGAAAGCGGCAACGGCTTCGAACGCGATGTGATCGATGCCTTCGCCCAGGAACTTGGCGTCAAGGCGCGTTTTGTCGTCGCCAGCGATCCCGTCGAATTGGTGAGGATGCTGCATGACGGCAGCGTACATCTTGCTGCGACGATTCCGATAGGTACCGCTGTGGAGGGCATTCGCTATTCACCGGCTGTGCGCAAATCGCAACAAGTACTGGTTCGCCATGTCGACGACATCGCTCTGGACGACCCGGAAAGCCTTGCCCGCGAATCGATCGAAGTGGTCGCCGGATCGCCGCTTGCAGAGGCACAGAGAAGTGCTGACGGCGCGTCCGGGCGGGTGATCGTGGAACGGGCAGGAATCGGTGAGATCGATGTGCTCGAGCGCCTTGCCAACCGCAAGATTCGCCTGGCCGCCACCGACATGACAAACTTCCGCATCGGCGCGAACTATTTTCCCGATTTGCGTATCGCCGCCACCTTGCCTGGCGTCGTCGAATTTGCCTGGGGCTTTGCTCAGGATAGCGATCCGGATCTGTTCAAAAAGGCTGCCGATTTCATTACGCGAATGCGCGCCGATGGCACGCTGACACGACTGGAAGATCGCTACTTCGGTCATCTCAAACGGCTCAATCAACCCAACGCCGCAAGCTTTCTCGAGCGCATGCAGACCGCCCTGCCGCACTTCCGCCAGGACTTTCAGGACGCCCAGGTGAGCACCGGCATCGACTGGCGGCTGCTGGCGGCCATGGCTTACCAGGAATCGGCCTGGGATCCGCTTGCCACCTCGCCGACCGGTGTGCGCGGCATCATGATGCTGACCGAAGAGACTGCTGACAGCCTCAATGTCTCTAACCGCCTCGACCCGCAACAAAGCATTCGTGCCGGAGCCAAGTACCTGCAGGATCTGATCGACCAGCTACCCGATAGCGTGCCGAGCCCGGACAAAATCTGGCTGGGGATCGCTGCCTACAATCTCGGCCTTGGTCACATGCATGGCGCTCGGGCTATAGCCGAGAGCATGAAGCGCAATCCGGATTCATGGTACGACATGAAACAGGTGCTGCCTTTGCTGGCCCGACCGGAGATTTATGCGCGGCTGAAAAGCGGCCGGGCGCGCGGCGGCGAGGCGGTCATCATGGTCGAGAATATCCGCAGCTACTACGCCATCCTCAGCCGCTTCGAACCGGCCTACAAGGTCAGCCTCAGCCTGCGCTGATTTTTTCGAGGCCACCCATGTAGGAATGCAGAACGGGGGGAACCGTGATGCTGCCATCGGCGTTCTGATAGTTCTCGAGAATAGCCACGAGCGTGCGGCCGATCGCCAAACCCGAGCCGTTCAATGTGTGCACAAATTCAGGCTTGCCGGGTTTGCCTGCTGCTTCGCCCCGGTAGCGCGCCTGCATGCGGCGCGCCTGGAAGGATTCGAAGTTGGAGCAGGAAGAAATTTCGCGGTAGGTGTTCTGCGCCGGCAACCACACCTCAAGATCGTAGGTTTTCGCCGCCGAGAAGCCCATATCCGCAGTGCATAGCGCCATCTTGCGATAAGGCAACTCAAGTTTCTGCAGGATCGCCTCGGCATGGCCGGTCAGTTCCTCAAGGGCCTGCCAAGATGAATCGGGATGAACGATCTGCACCAACTCGACCTTGTCAAACTGGTGCTGGCGAATCATGCCTCGCGTGTCGCGGCCATATGAGCCGGCTTCCGAGCGAAAGCACGGGGTATGACAAACCAGTTTCAGCGGCAGCGTATCGGCGGCAAGGATGGCATCGCGGACGATGTTGGTCACCGGCACTTCAGCGGTGGGTATCAGGTAAAGCGTGCTGCCATCCTCACGCGGCACCTTGAACAAATCCGCTTCAAACTTTGGTAGCTGCCCGGTGCCGCGCATGCTTTCAGCATTGACCAGGTAAGGCACGTAAACTTCGGTGTAGCCATGCTCGCCGGTGTGCACATCGAGCATGAACTGGGCAAGGGCGCGGTGCAGGCGGGCGATGCCGCCCTTCATGAGCGTGAAGCGGGCGCCGGTAATTTTCACCGCTGTCTCGAAATCGAGTCCGCCGATGGCCTCACCGAGTTCGACATGATCCTTGATCGGAAAAGCAAATTCACGCGGGCTACCCCAGCGCGAAACTTCGACATTGTCATGTTCATTGGCGCCTGTCGGCACGCTATCGTGGGGCACGTTGGGCACACGGGCAAGAAAGTCGTCCATCTCCAGACGCAGCGCCCCCAGACGGGTTTCACACTGTTCCAGTTCCTGTTTCATCTGCGCGACCTCGGCCATGACCAGCGCGGCGTCCTCGCCTTTCGCCTTCAGTTGGCCGATCTGCTTTGACAGTGCGTTGCGCCGGGCCTGCAATTCTTCGGTACGTGTCTGCAATTGCTTGCGTTCGGTTTCGAGCACGGCGAAGCGCGACGTATCGAGCGGCTGACCGCCGCGGCTGGCGAGTCTCGCTGCGACCGGGTCGAGTTGTGTGCGCAGTAGTTGAATGTCGAGCATGATGACTTTGTCCTATCGGGCTTTTTTTGCTTCGTGATCAAGTTCGTGCAGGTGCGCGAGCTTTTCCGCAATTTTTTGTTCAAGGCCGCGTGGTGTCGGCTGGTACCACTTCACTGCCGGCATGCCTTCGGGAAAATAGGTCTCTCCGGCGGCATAGGCTTCCGGTTCGTCATGCGCATAACGGTATTCTCTGCCGAGGCCGAGATCCTTCATCAAGCGCGTCGGCGCATTGCGCAAATGTTCCGGCACGGGTCGCGATTTATCTTTGGCAATGAAGGCGCGCGCGGAATTATACGCAACGTAAACGGCGTTCGATTTCGCTGCTATCGCAAGATAAATGATCGCTTCGGCGAGGGCCAATTCGCCTTCCGGCGAGCCGAGCCGTTCATAGGTGGCGCAAGCATTGAGCGTCAGTTCCAGCGCCCGCGGGTCGGCAAGGCCGATGTCCTCGCTGGCCATGCGGATCATGCGCCGGCCCATATAGAGCGGATCGGCGCCGCCATCGAGCATCCGCAGCAGCCAGTAGAGTGCGGCATCGGGATCGGAGCCGCGCACCGATTTATGCAGGGCCGAAATCTGATCGTAAAAGTTGTCGCCACCTTTATCGAAGCGGCGCAGATCGCTGGCCAGCGCGTTGTCAACGAATGACGCATCGACCAGCGCAAGGCCGGCGCTCGTGGCCGCGGTGCGAATTTGCTCCAGCACGTTGAGCAGGCGCCGGGCGTCGCCATCGGCATATCCGATCAGGCGATCGCGAGCCTCGTCGGCGAACTGGATTCCCGTCAGGGCAGTGCCGACAGCGCGGGCGAAAAGTTCGCCAAGCTCGGCGTCCGACAAGCTCGTCAGCACATAGACCGCGGCGCGCGAGAGCAGTGCGGAATTGACTTCGAAGGACGGATTCTCGGTAGTGGCACCGATAAAGGTGACGACGCCGCGCTCGACGTACGGGAGAAAGGCATCCTGCTGTGACTTGTTGAAACGATGCACCTCGTCGACGAACAACAGCGTGCGCCGACCCGACTGCGCCAGCGTCAATTCCGCCCGCTGCACCGCCTCGCGAATATCCTTTACGCCGGAAAAAACCGCCGACAGGGCGATGAACTCGGCATCGAAGCTGTCGGCCATGAGCCGCGCCAACGTCGTCTTGCCGACACCGGGCGGGCCCCAGAGAATCATCGAATGCGGCGTCCGCGATTCGAAGGCGAGCCGCAGCGGCTTGCCCGGACCGAGCAAATGGGCCTGGCCGATGACCTCGTCGAGTGTGCGCGGTCGCAGCAGTTCGGCAAGCGGCGCGTGGGCCGGCGGTGCGCCGGTCACGAACAGGTCACTCGCCACAGGTCACTCGCCAACAACATCGGCGCCCTTGGGCGGCGCGAAGCGGAACAGGGTGGCGGGCAGCGGCGGATTGCGCTCGATCGCGCCGAAAGTCAGGGTCGTCGTCTGGCCGAAGTTATCGACAATTTCCATCACCCGCAAGGCGTCGCCTGCAAAACCAATGCGGAGCCGTTCGAAGCTGCTCTCTTTAGTCCTAGCCTGGGCCTCGACCCAGTCGATGCCATCCTTCGATTCGCCTTCCTGCAAAGTAAAGTTCTTCTCGATGGCGTTGTCGCCGGCCAGCAATGCCGCCGGACTGGAGCCGAGCGCCTGGCCGAGCGTCTTGACCGAGACCTGGTTCAGGTCTTTGTCATAGACCCAGAGCTTGTCGCCGTCGCCGACGATCAATTGCTGGTAGGGCTTGTCATAGGTCCAACGGAATTTGGCGGGTCGGGAAAAGGCCATCGTTCCCTCTGCCAACTGCGGTTTGCGGCCGCTCTTGCCAACCACCACCTGGCTGAAGCTGGCTCGGCCACTCTTGGTGTTATCGACGAAGGCGTGCAGCTTGTCGATGGCGGTGGCGCCGGCGGCGGCGGCGAAAGAAGATTCACCGCAGAGAACGCAGAGTACGCAGAGTACGCAGAGTACGCA
>CAISUK010000568.1 GCA_903888645.1 uncultured Pseudomonadota bacterium
ATTCAAGTCAAACTCTACGTTCAAAGGAAAATGGACCTTGGTGCTTCCAACAAGTTCGGAGACATGCTGATCGGTTTGGCGTTTCCGGCATGGTGCGTAGCGAGAACGAGGGAAGAAATCCTGAAAGATCTCGTAAGCCAGTCGAAAGAGGTCGAGCGGCTAGGCCTCGACAAAACAAAAGTCATGGTGAACACGTTTGCCGATCATGCCCGGCAGATGGGCTGTGGCAATTGCGCTGAGCAAAGCGCTTTGGCTTTCGTCCAACTCCGTGACGCGTGGCGGGTTTCTCCGCTCGACTGGATGCAAGTCGGAAACTGGAAACACGGATTCGTCGTCATCGGGCGGATCGCCGAAACAACCGATTCCGCGCGGATCGAGACATGGAACACCGAGGCGACAGTGTGCGATCCCTGGAAAGGCTTTGCGGGCCCGGCGAAAGACGCAACTTATCTCCGTGGCGAACGCATCGGGGTGATCTATCGGATCGGATAGGCCAATTCGCGGGACTTCAAGAAAGAGAAAGCCGCCTACGGGCGCAAGCCGAACAGCCACGCGCTCACCAGCGCGAAAATCGCGCCGATCATCAACCAGGTGCGGGCTGCCGGGCCCACACGTCCGCCGTCGCGCAGCGTGCGAGTGGTTCCGAGTGCCTAGAACAACACTGCAAGCGCGCTCAGGATGTACTTGGTAGCCATCGCTCAGCCGATCTGCGTTAGCCAGCGCTGCTGCCGCCACGCCGGCGCTGCGAAGTTGAACAACATGGTGCCCGGGCGCATCAGGCAGATGTATTGCGCGGCAGCCATGCGCTGGCGCTGGCAGCCTTCCTTGAGCACCTTTAGGCAATGTTCCGACGTCACCGGCTGGCCCATGAAGTAGCGCGAGCCAGGCTGAAAGCGCTGCTCGTGCGTAGACCACCAAGTCTCGATCTTGGCCGTATCGGGCCACGGCAAACTATCGTCCTCATCCATCGCCACGTTGTCGTCGCTCGGATCGTCGCTGGGCCCAGATGCGAAATTTTCCGGCGGCTTGCGCTCCAAGTCGAGCCAGGCGATATCGACGCCAGTAATAAATGTAAAAGACTCGCCGGCTAGCCGCGCCAGCTTTTCGCCGGACATCTGCTTGATGAGCCAGGGCAGATATTGTGGATCGCCGGCGATTCCAGCACCACGGATGAGGATGCGGATGTCCGTCGGGTCGTCAGCGAAGATCCTGAGCAACTCATGCGCTCTTGGCAGCTCAATCGCCTTCAACAACATTTGCAGGGCCGGTTCGCGATGCGCTCCCGGCCCCCGGCTAAATCGCATCAAACTTTCCAGCGCAGCGCCGCGATCGCCGAGGAGGACTGCCGACGTGGCCGCCCGGAAGCGGCAGACTGCAACTTCGTCGGTCAAGGCATTGTGCACCGATGCGAGCAAGTCAATCCGGCCCAATTCACCGGCAATTCGAAGCGCACAAGCTCGCAAGGCCGGGTCGCCATCCTTCAGTGCAACTTCCAGAACCGCACCGGGATCGACGCGATGCATTGCGCAGGCAGCAATACCGACCCGGCGACGGAAGGGCACAGGAGAGGCGAGCAACTGGCTGACGGTGCCCTGCAAGTGCTGCGACGAGACCCAGCCGAAAGCGGACATCAGTCCCGGTTGCGCTTCCGGAACCGTTTCGGCAACCGCAAACAGTCGGTCAGATC
>CAISUK010000569.1 GCA_903888645.1 uncultured Pseudomonadota bacterium
CGCTCGGCCTTGAGGTAGTCGCGCACAAAGGTGATGTTGCGCAGACCGACGTCGGTCATGTTTTCCATGATGCGACCGCCGCCGAAAATCTTCACTTCGAGAAATTCGCGCCGCCCGCCATTGCGCATGATGCCGTTGATCAGATGCTCCATGGCATAGTTGCCGTAGCGCGTTGCACTGCCGATACCGGAAGCCGTCCATGCTGCGGGGTCCGCACCGAGATTGGCGGGCAGCATGAAATGGTTCATGCCGCCGATACCCAAGACACGATCCCGGATGCAGGCCGAAATGCAAGAACCCAAGGTCGTGCTAATGCCTTCATCATTTTTTGTGACGTAATATTCGCCGGGCAGTATGCGCGCCACATGCGCTTCCAGAGTGGCGTTCCAGGCGCGTTTGACGTGCCCGAAACCAGGCAGCATGGGCGGCGGTGCAAGATTTGGCAGGGCCATGGGCGGAACTACTTCTGGTCCATGAACAGACGTTCGACTTCGGCAAATTCCGCTTGTGCTTCGCGCACCGCCGGCTCGATACAGTCTTCGGTGAGGCCGGTGACTTGCCAGACCAACGGGTCGATCGGTGGCGCATCATCCAGCTCAAGATCATCCAGTTCCGCCATCAGCGCCAGGACGTTGCCAAGATGAACGAGCGCCACCTCGCGCGGATGACGTTTGGCATCGACAATGCGATGATGATGGGCCATGCACTCCTCGAGCAGAGAAGGAAGATTCCATTGTCTCGCCAGTTCGCCACCGACGTCGGCGTGATCGAACCCGATCGCTTGCCGCTCCGCCAGGCAGACAGGCATTTCATCCTGGCTGTCGAGGACCAGCAACAGCGCTTCACGGGCTTTTTCGGGCAGTCGATTGAAAATCACTAATTCGCCAATGTCATGCAAGAGCCCGGCCGTGAACAAGGCATCTCGATCGCAGCGTCCGGCCACACCGCTCAGATGGCGGGCGGTAAGCGCACAAAGCAGGCTGTGGCGCCAGAAATTGGCCATCGACACCAATTCGTTGAGCATACAGTTGAAGCTGCTTGCCACCGACATCGACAGGGCCAGATTGCAGACCTGGGAGGTGCCGATGATCGTTACCGCCTTGGCCACGGTCTCGACCTTCGACGGGAAACGATACAGGGCACTGTTGGCAACGCGCAGCAGGCGGATAGTGAACGATGGATCCTGCGCGATCGCCTTGGCAATGTCTGCGGCGGAACTCTTGGGATCGTCGATCAGCCGGGTGATGCGCAAATACACATCCGGCAGGGTGACCAGACCCTGGATGTCTTTCACCAAATCGCTTGCAGTCATTGTCATGCGAACTCTTTCATCCACTCATTCATCAACTATTCTCGGCCTTGCGCGCTGCAGCATGGGGCCGTCAATGCTAACAGGCAAAGACATCCTTTTGTAATGCAGCCTGGCAAGAGTTGCAGGTACAATTTCGCGCCACTGCGTTAAGTGGTCAATTCGACCGAGTAACCGGGCAACCAAACACCTTGCAACCGAGGGGACTGTCATGGCAAACGAGTTTTCAGGAACTACCGTCGCAATACTCAAGGAGCTTGATCATGCCGCGCTGTCGGCCTGTCTCTACGCTGCTTGCGACCTGGCGCTACGCGCGGCGCGGGGGCAAATGCCGGCCCCGCCGGACACCATGACGCCGGATCAGCTGGTACGGCAGTTGGTCACCGAAATGCCGGATAGCTTCAAGAAGCCGGCAGAACCCGCCTGAAGCTCGCAACAACATCCGGCGGCTGGCCGATGGCACATGGCCTGCCGCGGGATTGAAACTTTTTTGAGAATGGAGCGGTCTGAGTAACCGCCTGTTTGACCAACGGAGGAAACGCACCATGCAAACCACTTACCAGACCATTTCAACGACTGCCGGCAGTGCCATGCAGCAGAACCGCGTCCTGCGCAACACCTATTTGCTGCTCGCCTTGTCGATGGTACCCACGGTGCTCGGCGCAATCGCCGGTATCCAATTCCATTTCTCGCTGATGGCCGGCAGCCCGGTCATGAGTTTCGTGCTCTTCCTCGGCATCGCCTTCGGCTTCATGTACGGCATTGAAAGAACCAAGGACAGCGGCTGGGGCGTCGCCCTGCTGCTTGGCTTCACCTTCTTCATGGGCCTGATGCTGTCGCGCATTCTTGCAGTTGCGATGGGCTTTGCCAATGGTGGCAACATCATCGCCATGGCTGCCGGCGGCACCGGAGCGATTTTCTTCTCTCTGGCCAGCGTCGCCTCGGTCAGCAAGCGCGACTTCAGCGGCCTGGGCAAGTTCCTCTTTGCCGGCGCCATCCTGGTGCTGGTGGCGGCACTGGCCAATGCCTTCTTCCAGATCCCGGCCCTGATGCTGGCGATCTCGGCACTGGCCGTGGTGATTTTTTCCGCCTACATTCTCTATGACATCAACAATATCGTGCGCGGCGGCGAAACCAACTACATCAGCGCCACCCTGGCCGTCTATCTCGATATC
>CAISUK010000570.1 GCA_903888645.1 uncultured Pseudomonadota bacterium
CGTTGTATCGTCACTCATGCTTACAACACCCCGCCTCGACCTTCTATCACCGGCTTTGATGGCAGTCAGCGGGAGTGGTGTACGGTGCCGCAGGCAAATTTACAGATGGACGCTTCCATCACGCATTTGTTTTGGATGGGCAAGGGGGTTGTGGCAGGTAGGTAATGCGTCGCCGGTGGTGGTGCGCTGCTGAGGTGGTGGTTCCTATGTCACTAGCGGCAACCGGTACGCATACTAGGCGTATCTACATACCGGACGTTCAGTTTTGCCTAGTCAACGGCAGCAACGCAGACTAAGCCGACCTCTGGCTTTGAAAGTTCAATGCATCCTGCTGTTAAGGGTTGTCGGATGCCTGCCCTCAACCACCAACCTGTCAGATGCGGCAGAAGTCACCGGGCAGGCGTCGGACAGGCCCCGAGGGAGAAAACCGCGGGCCATACCACGGGACTCAGAACTGGCTGCGAACTATGGGGATTTGAAGGGCCGTACTCTGGCCGGATGTGTTGATCTTGCCGAAGAACAGGACGGCATCATGGATCAAGTCGTCGTAACTGCCGCTGATGCGGTCTATTTTTTTGCTCTCTTGAGATTGTCTTGGGCAGAAATCCACGAATTTGCAATAGAAGGCCAAGCATTGCCTGATCGGCCCTGGCCGATGAAGCAATACCTGACTGTCTATAATGGCGATTGTACTCATGGTGTACCTCGAAGACGGGGTGGCCCACGAATCGTTTGTTCTCGTGTCAGAATCTCGATGATGACCATAGCTGCACCACAGTGTGGGCATACGAAAGTTGGCGGGGCGGGTTCGGCAGGGACTCCATTATCGGGTTCCACCGGCGCCACGTTGAGTAGTTCGCGTGCCCGGGCAAGGTTGTTCTTGCGGCCGGTATTGGCGATCAGGCCGTAGTGACGGATGCGGTGAAAGCCACTGGGCAGAACGTGCAGCAGGAATCGGCGCATGAATTCTTCCGCATCGAGCGTCATGGTCTTGTAACGCGTCGCTCCCTTGGCTCGATAATCCTTCCAGCGGAAGGTGACGCCGCGCTCGTCCATGGCAATGAGGCGAGAGTTGGAAATTGCCACCCGATGGGTATAGCGGGACAGATAAGCCAGCACCGCAGCCGGTCCGGCAAAAGGGCGTTTGGCATAGACCACCCATTCACATTTCCGCAGCGGCGAGAGCCATCCAGCGAAGGCTGCTGCATCGCTGAGTTGCGCAAATTCACCGAAGAACTTCAGTTGGCCTTTTTGGTGAGCTTGGTCGAGTTCTTCGAGGAATCGCCGCCGGAACAGCCTCGACAGCACGCGCACCGGCAAGAAGAAACCCGGCTTGCAGGCAACCCAACGCTCACCATCGAATGACAGGCCACCACCCGGGACGATGCCATGCACATGGGGGTGATGCGTCAACGCCGACCCCCAAGTATGCAGTACCAGGGTTGCTCCGATTCTGGCACCCAGATGCTTGGGATCGGCGGCAATGGTCTGCAGCGTCTCGGCCGCCACCTCAAACAGCAGGCGATAGATCACAGACTTGTTGGTGTAGGCAATAGCACTAATCGGCGCGGGCAAGGTGAACACGACATGGTAATAGTCCACCGGCAGCAGCTCGGTCTGACGGGCTTCGAGCCAACGCTTAGCGGCGCTGGCCTGACACTTGGGGCAGTGTCGGTTACGGCAGGAGTTGTAGGCGATCTCGTCATGCGCACACGCGGGACAATGCAACACATGTCCCCCCAGCGCCGCGCTGCGGCACTGTTCGATGGCTGACATGACCTTCAGTTGCCCTAAACTTAAATGCGCGTGCTGAGCTGTTCGCCATGCAGGACCATGGGCGCGGAAGATGTCCGCGACCTCTAGTGCGGGGCGCACCATGATGCTGAGTTACACGATGTCTACATCGGATGCAGACTATCTAAAGGGCTGGTCACTTCACGCAGAATCTTGGTTGCTACTTGCGTATAAAGTGCCGTCGTCTCCAGTTTTTTATGCCCCAGCAGAACCTGAATCACCCGAATATCCACCTTCTGTTCCAACAAGTGGGTGGCGAAACTGTGACGCAGGGTATGCATCGAGACGCGCTTGTCAATATGGGCAACTTTGGCCGCCTCATGGATGACTCGACTAAGCTGGCGCGTGCTGATCGGATCAGCGGGGTCTTGACCCGGAAACAACCATCCGCCGTTGAGCATCCAACCTGCTGCCCGGGCAGCGCGCCACCAAGCGCGCAGGCTCTCCAGCAGGACGGGTGAAAGCATCGCATAGCGATCCTTGTTGCCTTTGCCCTGTTCAATGCGCAAGGTCATGCGTTCGCTATCGATGTCACTGACTTTGAGTGCCACGACTTCGCTGACGCGCAGTCCTGCGCCGTAGGCAACGGAGAGTGCCGTTTGGTTCTTGAGGCTTCCGGCACAGCCAATCAGTCGCGCGACTTCGTCCGGGCTAAGGATGATCGGAATCTTGCGCGGCTCGTGCACCGGATGCATGAACCTCATTAACTCGGCATGGTCGACCGTGGTCTCGAAGAAGAACTTCAATCCGGTGATGGCTACGTTGATGGATATGGGCGAGGTGCCTTGGTCGACTAAATATAATTGGTATTGCCGAAGATCTTCGGCGGTCGCTGTGTCAGGTGACCGACCCAGGAATTTAGCGAACTTCCGAACCGTACGTATGTAACTCGACTGGGTCTTGGGTGAGAGCTTGCGCATCCGCATGTCGTCTATCATGCGTTGGCGCAAGGAAGAGCTGGTTTGAGTCGAGGGAATCATGATTCTGCTCCTGTCGTGAAATAAGGCGGATTGCCTCACTTCCAACATAGGGAACAGATCCCCAGTTTCAAGCTTCCGAAAGTTCAAATACAACCGGTATCAACCGGAGCCACCCCTACCGCGCGAGCGGTTTAGTCCTTCGGCCAGAAGCGGTAATTGGAATATGCGCCTCCATTGCAGACGTTCAGTTGGCGCGCCGCCACATAGCA
>CAISUK010000571.1 GCA_903888645.1 uncultured Pseudomonadota bacterium
CTGGTCAACGGCGACGCCGAAGTACATCGCTGCACCGACGACTGGACGGCGCAGACGCCGGTTCCCGGTTGGCGGGTGCTGCGCGGAGCAGCGAGTGTGCTTTGCTATTCCGCATTCAATACGGCGCAGGAAACGCCAAAGTTGCCGGCCAGCGCACGGGCGGGCAACGCACTGTTTGCCGCACCGGGCGCCGATACCGCCATGGAGCAGATCGTCAACGTCGGCGCTGCGAGCCGCGCAATTGACAATGGCCACGCCGGTTTCACGCTTTCAGGCTGGCTTGGCGGTTGGCGCGACCGGCCGGAACGCGCAACGCTCACCGCGGTGTTCCTCGACGAGGCCGGCCGTGCCACGGGTGCTCCTGTGGTTGTCGCCGATGCCAGCGCTGCGGCGCGTGGCAATCTCACCGGCCTGGTGGCGCGCCATGGCGAAGGCACGGTGCCACGCCAGACGCGGCAAATTGTCGTCACCGTGAATTTCATGAGCGGTGCAAGCTCCTACCACAACGCCTATGCCGACAACATCAGCTTGAAGTTGCGCGCCGATAACGCTGACCTGCGCGGCCTCGCCGCCGCCGATTCGGCGCCGCCCGCCACCAGCATCTCGGCGCTCGATCACGTCTATGTCGTGATGCTGGAAAACACCAATTATTCCGACGTGGTTCACACCAGCGGTAAGTCGGTAGCGATCGACACCCGCATGCCGTTTCTCGCCGCACTGGCGAAGAACGGTGTCATCCTCACCAACATGTGGGGCAATTACCATCCGAGCGACCAGAACTACGTGGCGATGGTCGCCGGCGACACCTACCGATACGGCCCGGTCTACTTTCCCGACTACAACCTGCCGGTGACGCATCTCGGAGATCTGCTCGATGCCAAGGGCAAGAGCTGGCGAGCCTACGTGCAAAACATGCAGACGCCATGCAACCTGACTAGCGGTGCAGCTGGCCAGGAGTACTACGCGCCCGACGACCAGCCCTTCGTGCATTTCCAGAACGTGGTCGGCAATCCCGACCGGTGCGCCGCGACTGCCCGCGATCTCGGCGATTTCGCTGCCGCCATCGCCACCAAGACCCTGCCCGATTTCGCCTGGATTGCCGCCGATGGCTGGTGGGACGGCGAAATGGCCTGGTGGGACAACTTCAGCATGGCCGCATCCCTCACCGCTCAGGATGCCTTTCTCAAGTCGACATTCAAGGCGCTCATCAACTCCGCACAGTGGCGCAAATCCAGGTCGCTCCTGATCGTCACCTGGGACGAAAGTCTTGGCTGGGGCTGGCCTGACAACCGCGTGCCGACCGTTCTGATCGGTTCCCCGGGTCTGTTGCGGACCGGCGCCGTAGTCGATCAGCATTACGACGGCTACAGCGTGCTGCGCACCATCGAAGGCGCCTTCAGTCTGGACAGCCTCGGCCGCTTCGATCATTTCGCCACGCCGCTCGATGCCGCCTTCGCCAGCAGCAGGGAAACCGACGAGCACACTACGGTCGGCGATCTGTGGCCGGCGGAAGACGCGGCGACGCGGGGCAGTATCGACGATACGTTCGGCCGTGTCACCACGCCAGCCGCCGTCGTGCGCGGCAAGCCGCTCAAGCTCGTCGTTGCGGAAAACGGCGACGACGATGTCGTTATCAATATTGAACCTCTCGGCCAGGTGCCGACCGCCGCCGCGAAGTCGTACCGCTTCAATGATGAAAAGGGCACGGTAACGATCCCGACGGATAGTCTGGAACCTGGCGTCTATGGCGCATGGCTGCGGCGTGGCACGGAGCCGCCGCATCGTGCGCCACTGCTGGTCACCATCCTGCCGCGCGAACTGGTTCGTCCCGACGCTCCCGGCGTCGAAATCGTCGGCGCGACGGCAGGCGATGAAAACGGCGCCACGATCAGTTTGCGCGGCGACTCGAACCTGACCGTCCGCTATTGCCGCCCTGCCGGTGCAGCGCCCGAAGAAACCTGGATCGGCATCTTCGCGGCTGGCACGCCCAGCGACCAACTGACCAGGGACAATGCCAATGTAATTGGCTTCTGGCTGAAGACCCCCGGTGCCGTAAATGGCCAACCCTGCGGCGAAGCCATGGCTTTCGCTGCGGAACTGGCGACGGGTCAGGACTATCAGGTGTTCCTGTTCCGCGACGATGCAAATGGCGTAAGCACGACGGTCGGCCGCACCGCGGGCTTTAGCCTGACAGCGGCGCTGCCGTAGTCATCGTCATACGAAGGCAATCGACAAACCAGGCTTGAAAGAGCCGCGGCCGGCCCCAGATTCGAGGCTGTTACCAGCCTCGGGCCGCGGTCGCCATGTTGCTATTCTTTTGTCTCGCTTTGACGCTGATCGGCGCACTGCTCTTTCAGCCGTGGTGGGTCGAGCGCCGTCGGGCACGGCTGCGAGCCGCGCCTTTCCCGGCGGCCTGGCGGCGCATCCTGCGCCAACGGGTACCGCAGGTGCGGCGCCTGCCCGGCGCGCTGCAGCGCGAACTGAAGCGGCTGGTTATGGTCTTCGTCGCCGAGAAAGATTTTGTCGGCTGCGGCGGTTTCGTCATCGACGACGAGGTGCGCGTGACGATCGCCGCGCAGGCTTGCCTGCTCACCGTCAATCAACCGCGCCGCGATTACTACCCGGCGCTGCGGCGAATCCTCGTCTACCCCGGCCCATTTTTCGTTGACCGGAGCATTCCCAATGCTTACGGCATTGTTGCCGAGCAGCGCGCGGTGATGGTCGGCGAATCCTGGTCGCAGGGCCGGGTGGTGCTGTCCTGGCCCGATGTCGTGGGCGGCGCGGCAATCGACGACGACGGCCGCAATGTCGTCATCCACGAATTCGCCCATCAGCTTGACCAGCAGACCGGCCACGCCAATGGCGCCCCACTGCTGCCTTCATGGCACAGCTATGCGGCGTGGTCGAGCGTGCTTGGCGATGCCTACGCCCGATTGCGCGACGATTTGGCGTGGGCCAGGCCGACCTTGATCGACGCCTACGCGGCGACCAGCCCGGCCGAGTTTTTTGCCGTGGTCAGCGAGGTTTTCTTCGAGCAGCCGGTGCAACTCGCCAGCGCCGAACCGGCCCTGTACAGAGAATTGCGCGACTTTTACAAGGTCGATCCGGCGCACTGGTGATTTTTGGCCGGGGCCGATGTCGGGATTGCGCAGCAGCCTTCAATTGCAGAGGCAGGCGCAGCGTAAAACTGGCGCCCCGGTCAATGCCAAACCAATACCGATACCGCCACGCTGACGATCCGAGCGAAAGGCGTTGCCGTTCGGAATACCGGCCTCAGTCGCTATTCCGCAATCCATCTTGACCAGGACGTAGCGCACTCGAACGGCACGAACTTCAGCTTCGCGCATTCGGACACATTTGCGGCGAAGTTTGGCACGAGGATCTATCACATTCTCGTTACCGGACTGAACTACGGATGGAGTCGACTCGTCATTAAGCGGAAACGCTTCACGCGTAAAACGTTTCGTGCGCCTTCGGCGCGGAAGCTGGATATCCCAAACCACTTCCTGGAGCTGTTGCGCGGAAGACCAACCGCGCAGCGACATAAAGATCGGACACTTACCTGGAAGGAAGCAAAGCATGAAACTACCGAAACTACTTGACCATTCGAAGGCCCCGATACCCATACGGAAAAAACAAATTGCGGCGCTGCTCGCCTCAGCATTTGTCTCCATTTTTGCTGCGCCAACCCAAGCGCTGGAAGTGACCTATCAACCCTATATGCAGCCTGGCGACGGCGGTACCCTGGAGGGCGGCGACGTCAGGGTGATCGCATGGCAAACAGACGAGACCACACCGAATGCCGCCTCTTATAGCGTCGAGTACGGGCTAAGCCCGCGGAATCGAAACAAGGCAACAGTAAGGGGCCGCATCGTAGACGATTATTTGAGTGCCGACCCCAGCCTGCCAAAACCGGCGACGGCCGCCGGTGCCCACATCAACTACTACGCGACGCTTTCCGGTCTGGAAGTTGACAAGACCTATTACTATCATGTCTCTGGTCCGGGATTGCCTGCTGCAGGGTTTGATTCCTCCTTCCATACGCGCAAGAAGGAAGGTAGCTTCTCCTTCCAGGTTGTCGGCGATGAAGGCTTCTTCCCGGGGCTGCCAGGCGCCAATCCGGCACGCATCGTCAACTGGGAAGCGCGCATCGTCCATGAAATGTATGACGTCGACAAGCTGTCCGTTCCCGGCGCCCCGCGCCTTCCCAAGCCGGACCTGGCGCTGAATACCGGCGATAACGTTTACAACACTGGCACCGAGGGCGACTATCGCGATTTCTGGATGCCGGTGTGGAATAACGACATCAGCTCAAACGAAACCGGAGCGCCCTATATTCGCCATATCCCTTACTACATCGTGGCCGGAAACCATGATCTGGGCGGCACGGGGGGCAGCGCCAACCTGCTGGGAACCGCCGATGGCGGTCGTTACAGCGGCAATTCCGGCGGCGGCGACGCGCTGCAATATTTCAACAATTACTATTTCCCGTTGAACGGCCCCGTCGGCGCCGATCTGCAATACATTTTCAATGGTGATACGAGTACCTTGGGCGGATTCTATTTCGCCTACAAGGGCATTAGCTATGACTCGCCTTCGGCCATCGAAGCGTTTCGTGCCAGTACCCGCGTCGATACCGGTAAAGGTAACAAGCGCCAAATTGACTACATGGGCAATTATTCATTCGATCAAGGCAATACCCATTTCGTATTTCTCGATGGCAACCCCCACCTTTTCGATGCCCTTCTGAGTTATGACGCCAACTACCTGTATGCGCCAACGACTTTCCCCGAGTATCCGAAGATTGTCCGCGACTGGCTGCTCAAGGATCTTGATTCCAGCAATCAAACCTGGAAGATCGTGGTGTTCCATCACCCCTCGTTTTCTTCAAGCAACAGCACGGTGCGGAACTTCCAAATGCGCCGTGTCGCAAAGCTTCTCGAGGATCATGGCGTGAATATTGTCTTCAACGGACATGCTCACAACTATCAGCGCACCTACCCATTGCGCGCACTGGCGTCGGTTGCCGATGCGCCGACTTCAGCAGGCGGGCCGGCCGTCGCGATCGACCATACCTTCGACGGCAATGGTCATACCGTTCCGGACGGCGTCCTCTATCTGGTCGAGGGTGCCGGCGGACGCGATAGCCATGACAGCGGCGGTGTCAGCCCGCGTGGTAATAGTTCGGTGGTGGACGAAGATGATTCGGCGACAGGGAGTATCACGTTCGGGCCGGGACTGACTTTTCCAAACGGGCCAGCGGCCTGGCTTGACGATCATCTGACCAACCCGGAAATGGCGCCGTTTATCCCTAACGCTGGTGCCGGGCAGAAAATTACGGCGCTATTCAAGGGGAAGATATTCTCTTTTGCCGATGTTGTCGTGGACGACAACAAGCTGTCCCTTTACCAGATATCCGAACCGTTGCGAGACACCTCGTCGGCGACGCCTGCCAACCCGGCTCCATTCGGCACGGATATCAACAACGTGGCGGTCAACGATCCGATTCCGGATACCCTGATCGATCCGGTCACCGGGCAGGTCGTCTCTGCGCCGGCCGTTGGCAAACCGGCCTTGCTGGACGCTTTTACGGTGACCAAGCCGATCATTGCCGACACACTGGTAACGAAGCTTTCGGCGCCGCGCCGTGTCAGGGCGGGTGGTGTCATCACCTATCAGCTGAATATCGAAAACGGCTCTGGTTATCCTCTCAATGGCGCGCAAGTGGTGTTCACCTTGGCAGAAGGTGCCGAGTATGCCGGCAAGCCGACGGATACCATTCTGCAGATCGGCAAGAAGCTCATCGTAACGCTGGGACGCCTGGCTACCGGAGAGGTTCGAAGGGTACATGTCGACGTGAAGCTTGCTTCGCTGCAAAACGGCACGGATGAGCACCAGCGCGTGGCCGAAGCACGAGCGATCATTCGCTCCGCCACGGCAATGCCGGTAAGCTCGAACCAAGTCTCGACAAGTATCGGCAGGTGATCGCGGCCAGCCAGTAAATCGGTTGGGTTGGTGGCCTCGCCACTAACCCAACTCGCAGCTTTGGAAACAGCGCAGCACCGAGCCAATTTCTTTGTCATGCTGTCTACCGAGCGAGACCGATTGCCAGGTCATAAGTCTTCTGCAACCCAGGGACTTTATCGGTTGAACGTCCATTGTCCGCGCTTGGCCGAGGGCCTCTGTTGCCTGCTTGACTCCGGCGCGGCCGGCCTACCCCCACTCTGGCCAGTATGACTGACGTGTGACGTATTGAGGGAAGTGGTCGTCGTGTTCGCGCAACAGCGAGAACAAGGTTTTCGAAGCGGCTTGGTCGAATCCTCTTCGCTCGCCTTGGCGGCTATCCAACAGCAGGTCGGTCAGGTAGCTCCGGCACTCGGGACTACCCCAAAGCGTTTCGACGCGTCTGAAATGCGGGAAGCGTCCAAACAGGTCTGACGTGTCGGTTTCAACAGCGGCCATCCAGTTCTTCAGCGCGAAGGTTGCCATGCCTCGCTCGCTACCGCCATGACGGCGGAATTCCGGACGTCCCGGTCCTGGCGATGCTGCTTCCGGGGTCAGACCGTTATCGCTTGCATTGGCAATCGGCTCGGCCGGTAACTGGCGAACGTCATGGTCGGCGGCAACCGCGTTCGAGACGATGCCAGGTTCATTGGAAGCCGGTAAGACGCCGGCGATCAACGGCAAGACGACTTCTATCCAGTTCGCACCCAGGCGAGCCGACCAACTTCCTTGCTGCAAGCGCTCGATGGTGCGGCGGCGACGATCCATGATGCGCATCAACTTGAGCGCAAATCCCTCGGTTTCTGTGTTGCGCAAAATTCTCCGGCACAGGCGTGTTCAGGATTCGCACGCGCAGCGACAGCTGTATCGATGCGAACGGAGTCCACCTTACTTGAATGGATGGCGCAGTACGATCGTCTCGTCGCGATCCGGCCCGGTGGAAATCATATCCACGGGCAC
>CAISUK010000572.1 GCA_903888645.1 uncultured Pseudomonadota bacterium
CATTCATTAATGCCTCGGCAGAATTTGCCGAAGCCGCCAATCCGGTGCAACAGGCCGCAGCGGATTTTTATAATTCCTTCAGTGCGTTATTAACTGAATTTGCGCGGCAGGCAGGGGCCGGTAATCCTGAGCAATTATCCAGACAGCTGTCGATGCTGATTAGCGGCGCAATCGTCAGAGAACAGATGCAAAGACATTCCGGGGCCATGCGCACGGCTTATTTAGCCGCCGAAATTTTGATAGAGCAAAGCCTGGTTCATAAGCCGGAAAGCATGGCGGCAGTTTCGTAGTTTCGTAGCCTCGATGCAGCGAAGCGGAATCGAGGAGATCGAAGCCATCAAACCCTTCGATTTCGTTATCCGGCATTGAAACTAAATATTTATAGGATGTGCCTAGGTAAGGATGCGCATCCGTCGCGATTGATGCGCTAAGCTTCAGCGCGGCTACCCGACTTTTAAAACGCGGTCAAAAAGGCCGGATACCAAAATGAATACAATCGACCAACTCCATGCAGATATCGAAGAGCGCGTAACAGCCATTCGCGACGACCATCCCGATTGGCTATGCCGTCAGGGCTGCGACGGCTGTTGTCGACGGCTCGCCGAAGTACCTCGGCTCTCTGCGGAAGAATGGGATTTGCTGCGAAAGGGCTTGGCGGCGCTGCCCTCTGAGCGGCTTCAGGAAATTGGCCAGGAGATCGCCGCGCTGGCCGCCCAACCATCACGCCCCATCGTCTGCCCGATGTTGGACCGGGCAATGGGGGCCTGCCTAGTCTACGCCCAGCGCCCGGTAGCTTGTCGAACATACGGTTTCTATGTTCAGCGTGACTTGGGGCTTTACTGTAAAGATATCGAATCGCGGGTAGCCGGTGGTGAGTGGGCCGAAGTAGTGTGGGGTAACCACGACGCTATCGACCGCCGTCTCTGCGGTCTGGGTGACGCCCGCGAATTGACGGAGTGGTTCGCGCATTGGCAGGGCCACATAGATTGAGATGGTACTTTCCACCCTGAGCGGCAGTTATAGTAGGAATTTGATTGGTTGGATAGTATCATATAGCTGCCTATCCTCACGAAAAAATAACCGTATATCAACCGGCACGAAAATATACACAGTTAGGCGTCGGACAAGCCTCAAGTAAGGAAGCGAATTTTTATTCATCAAGCCAAAATACGCGGTTATCTCAAAGGAACTAAAACCAGCGCTGTAATGAGAGAAGTGGAGAGTAGATTTTTAGTCCCCGATAGCGACGCGCCCGGACAGGCATTTCAAACGAAGCGCAAAAAATCCTGTAAGGGCATCGCACGTGGCGTTAAGTCATTTGGAATCAAGTGACTTTTTTGTATTGAATTGATTAGAGGAATAAAATACGATAAATTTACTAGCGAGGGGCGACCTTCGCATATCCCATCTTTGTTTTGGAGTGCGCAATGCCAATATTAAGCGATAGAGAACTTCGTTCGAAAGTGAGTGGGCCTTCGCCGACATTGATGCTTGGCGTTGACATGACAAACTTAAATAATCAAGTTTCCGGTTGCGCAATAGACATGCGGATAGGTGATATATTTCGCCCTGGATCGAAGGAAGCAAAAATTGGATCGGCATCAAATCCAAGAAGTAGTTATCCTCTTAAAGAAGGAGAGACTGCGGTCATACGAACGATTGAAACCTTCAAGCTAGATAGTGAA
>CAISUK010000573.1 GCA_903888645.1 uncultured Pseudomonadota bacterium
AGGGGTACCTGAGGCCACGCCTAACTGTGCGGGCAATGCAGTCACGTTGGGGAAGTTTGTCGCAGGCCGGCACGATGACACTAAATGCCAATCTGGTTCGGGCACCACGAGCCTGCATCGAGTACGTAGTGGCCCATGAGCTTTGCCACCTCAAGCACCGCGATCACGATGCGAGCTTCTTTCGCCTGCTCGGGCAGGTGATGCCGGATTGGGAAAAGCGGAAACAGCGGTTGGAAACGGCCCTATTGTGAGGATTGAGTAATGAGCTACCAAGCGACTGTCTTCAAAGTAATGATCGCGTCTCCCAGCGACGTTGCAGCCGAACGCAACGTAATCCGAGAAATCATCACGGAATGGAATAACGTCAATGCCGACTCAAGGCGCACCGTTCTCTTGTCCATAGGTTGGGAAACGCACTCTTTTCCAGAGATGGGAAATCGGCCCCAGGCAATTATCAATAAGCAAATTCTTGGAGATTGCGATCTGCTGGTAGGTGTCTTCTGGACGCGTCTCGGTACTGAGACGGGAGCCTACCAAAGCGGAACCGTTGAGGAGATTGAAGAACATTTGAAGGCAGGGAAGCCAGCAATGCTCTATTTTTCAGGCGTTCCGGTGGTCATGGACAGCGTTGACGAAGCGCAGTACGCGCGCCTTAAACGATTCAAGGATGATTGCATGACCCGCGGACTTCTCCAATCGTATTCCAGTGTTGCAGAGTTCCGCGATAAGTTTTACCGCCATCTGCAAATCAAACTGAATGGCGATGAGTATTTTTCTCCCAGCGCACAATCTGCCGAACTGGACACCCTTCCGCCGCGACTTGCCGACCGACTTTCATCCGAAGCAAAAACTCTGCTAAAGGATGCAGTTGATGCTGACGGACAAATCTTGTGTCTTCTGGCGCTCGATGGACTAACCATTCAGGTTGGCAGCCGAAATTTCACCGAGGGTGCAGATGCAAGATCTCAGGCAATGTGGGAGGGTGCTATTCAAGAATTAGAAAAGCTCGGACTCATATCGCCGCTTGGTAATAAGCGGGAGATTTTCAAAGTCACGAGAGATGGTTTCGATGCTGCTGACCAGGTCGTTTCTTGATCCAACGATGAACGACCCGACTAATGATGCACGCGAACAAGGTGCACATCGTCACTGAGTTTGCAGGCCGCGAAGCCTGCATAACGTCCTTGGCACTTCCTGCTTCAGCGAAATGCACTGCGAGCACATGTTTGGAAGAAGGCTACTAGCTCCAAGCAACGCAATGCATGACGCTGCGCGGTAACAATAATCGTCGTTCTACGCCGCACCTAGACGACTTGCGCCGGAGCCGGTTTGCGCAAATTAGCGGCGCTCCCAAACTAGCGCCGTCGACCGTGGTGCCGGATCGGTGCCGCCGCGAACCTTGACGACAGGCCGATTCGAACGAGCGCGCAGCGCATTGACGGCCCATCGCATTGGACCCAAGCGAATTATCCACAGTTGAAGAGGAAGAATGGTGCCGACCGGAGTGCTGATTGGCCAGATCATGACAGTCCTTACCATCGTCATACTGGGGATATGGACCGCCACCGAGTGGACCGCGGCACAACTGGGCTACCAGCTGCGCCTCGGCGACCCGTGGTTCGACCTGATGGGCACACCGATCTATCACCCCTGGCGGCTGTTCGAATGGTGGTACTTCTTCGATGCCTATGCGCCCGACATCTTCCTGCGCGGCGGCGCCATCGCCGCTTCCAGTGGGCTGGCCGCTGCGCTGGTGGCCATCGCCATGTCGGTGTGGCGCTCACGGCAATCCAAACTCGTCACCACCTACGGCTCGGCACGCTGGGCACTGCCCGCTGAGATTCGCCGGGCCGGCTTGACCGGCCCGGCCGGTGTCTTCCTCGGCCGCAAGGATGGCGACTACCTGCGCCACGACGGTCCCGAGCATGTCATGGCCTTCGCGCCCACCCGCTCCGGCAAGGGCGTCGGCCTGGTCGTGCCGACGCTGTTGTCATGGCCTGGCTCCGCCGTGATCCACGACATCAAGGGCGAGAACTGGACCTTGACCGCCGGCTGGCGTTCGCGCTTCTCGCACTGCCTGCTGTTCAACCCGACCGAAGCCCGCTCGGCCGCCTACAACCCGCTGCTCGAAGTGCGGCGCGGCATGCATGAGGTCCGCGACGTGCAGAATATCGCCGACATCCTGGTCGACCCCGAAGGCGCGCTGGAGCGACGCAATCATTGGGAGAAGACGTCGCATGCGCTGCTGGTCGGGGCGATCCTGCATGTGCTCTACGCCGGTGAGGACAAGACGCTGCGCGGTGTCGCCAATTTCCTGTCCGATCCGGCCAGCCCGTTCGAGGTGACGCTGCACCGGATGATGACGACGAACCACCTCGGCAGTGGCGAGGAAGGCAGGCCACATCCCGTCGTCGCTTCCGCCGCCCGCGAAGTGTTGAACAAGAGCGACAACGAACGATCGGGGGTGCTGTCCACGGCGATGAGTTTCCTGGGCCTCTACCGTGATCCCACGGTAGCCGAAGTCACTTCACACTGCGACTGGCGCATCGCCGACCTGATCGATGCCGATCATCCGGTGTCGCTGTACCTGGTGGTGCCGCCCTCCGACATCAGCCGCACCAAGCCGCTGATCCGGCTGATCCTCAACCAGATCGGGCGGCGACTCACCGAATCGCTCGATGGCTCGGATGGCATCGCCCGCCGCCACAATTTGCTGTTGATGCTCGATGAGTTTCCGGCACTGGGGCGACTCGACTTCTTCGAGTCGGCGCTGGCCTTCATGGCCGGCTACGGGCTGCGCGCCTTCCTGATCGCGCAATCGCTCAATCAGATCGACAAGGCCTACGGCCAGAACCATTCCATCCTCGACAACTGCCATGTGCGCATTGCCTTCGCCACCAACGACGAGCGTACCGCCAAGCGCATTTCCGAAGCCTTGGGTACCGCCACCGAACTGCGCGCGCAACGCAACTACGCCGGCCACCGGCTGGCGCCGTGGCTCGGTCACTTGATGGTGTCGCGACAAGAGACGGCGCGGCCACTGCTGACGCCCGGCGAGGTGATGCAGTTGCCGCCGGATGACGCGGTGGTGATGGTATCCGGCCATCCGCCGATTCAGGCCAAGAAGATTCGCTACTACCAGGATGAGAACTTCAAGTCGCGCACGCTGCCAGCGCCGCCACTGCTGCCTGGACGCTATGCCGACGCACCACCGTTGCGGCCGGACGATTGGACAGGACTTGCCATCCCCGCTGCACCGATTCTCGGTCTGATCTTGCCGGCACACGATGCGGTGATCGACGAAGGCGGTCGTCAGCACCAACCGGAACTGGCCGAAGTGACGTACACGCCAGAGTCCGAACACGCGCCGGACGACCTGGGCCTGCTCGATGACGATGACGTGACGCTGCCGCTGCCCCTTCCACGCCAACAACGCACGGCACGGCTGGCCGCCCTCGACCCTGATGACGGGATATCCCTGTGAGCACCGGTTACGCGCGCAAGCGCCTGAATCTCTTTATCGAGCCGGAACATGCCAAGCGGCTCGACGCGCTGGCGACCATGAAAGGCTTGTCCAAGTCGTCGATTGTCGCCGCGGCACTGGCCTCGTTTCTTTCGCCCGATTCCGGCGATCAACGCGAAGCCGCCATCGCCAAGCGGCTGGACCGCCTGTCTCGCCACCTCGACAAGCTGGAGCGGGACCAGAACATCCTGATCGAAACGCTGGCGCTGTACGTTCGTTACTTCTTGACGGTCAGTACCCCGGTGCCGGAAGCGCATCAGGACGCAGCGCGTGCCCAAGGGCGGGCGCGTTTCGCACAGTTCGTCGAACAGCTCGGCCGGCATCTGCTGCGCGGGCGCAGCCTGGTCAAGGACGTGATCGACGAGATCGAGCCCGATCAGCGGCAGTTTTACATGGCCCCGGACAATGTTCGCGCCGATGCGCCTGCGGACGAATCTGAGCACAGTCCCACATGAGCAGCGCGCCGCGTGATCAGGGCTTGCCCGCCGCGCTGGCGCTGGAGCGTCGTGTCCGCATGCTGCACACGGCGATGGGGCCGGACATCGCCCGGGCCCTGAACGACCCCGACGTGGTGGAAGTCATGCTGAACCCCGACGGGTCGCTGTGGGTGGATCGATTGGGCAGCGGCCGCGCACCGCTGGGCGTCAGTCTCACGCCGGCCGATGGCGAACGCATCATCCGCCTGGTCGCGGCGCATGTTCGTGCCGAAGTGCATGCGGGCAAGCCGCTGTTGTCCGCCGAGCTGCCCGAGACCGGCGAACGTTTCGAGGGCGCGTTGCCGCCGGTGACGCCGGGACCGGTCTTTGCCCTGAGGAAGCGCGCCGTCGGCCTGATCCGGCTCGACGCCTACGTGGCCGACGGCATCCTGAGCGGGGCCCAGGCGGCCTTCTTGAGAAACGCAGTGCGCAAACGCCAGAACATCCTGATCGCGGGCGGCACCAGTACCGGCAAGACCACGCTGGCCAACGCCCTGCTCGACGAGATCGCCGCCACCGGCGACCGCGTGATCGTGCTCGAAGACACCGTGGAGCTGCAATGCTCGGCGCTCGATCATGTGCCGCTACGCACCCGCGACGGCGTCGTGACCATGACCGAGTTGGTGCGATCGACCCTGCGGCTGCGACCCGATCGCATCGTCGTCGGCGAGGTGCGCGGCGCGGAAGCACTCGACCTGCTCAAGGCCTGGGGCACCGGCCATCCCGGCGGCATCGCCACGGTCCATGCCGGTTCTGCTGCAGGCGCGTTGCTGCGCCTGGAACAACTGATCCTCGAAGTCGCTGTGACCCCGCCACGTGCCCTGATCGCCGAGGCCGTGAACGTCATCGTCTACATCGCCGGTCGCGGCCATGCGCGTCGCATTCAGGAAATCGCCCGCGTCATCGGCTTCGACCGCCACGGCTACCAGCTCAGCACAGAGCTGACGTCTTCGTTTCCGACCATTCCCTCACCCATTGGAGAGCCGACATGACGCCACCCCGTATTTCCGACTATCCGCTTCTGCGCCTTGACCGGCTTCAAGTCGGCATTCAGACCATGGTCATGGCGGCGCTGCTGCTATCTGTCGCGCTGCCAGCGCACGCGGCCGGCTCGAACATGCCCTGGGAAGCCCCGTTGCAATCCGTACTGGACTCGATCCAGGGTCCGGTGGCCCGCATCATCGCGGTGATCATCATCATTACCACCGGACTGGCGCTGGCCTTCGGTGATACCTCGGGCGGCTTTCGCAAGCTGGTGCAGATCGTCTTCGGCCTGTCGATCGCCTTCGCCGCGTCGTCTTTCTTCCTGACTTTCTTCAGCTTCGCCGGTGGTGCGGTGATCGCATGAACGCGCTGACTGTTGATGGTCCGGGCTTCGAGATTCCCCTGCACCGCTCGCTCACCGAACCTATCCTGCTGGGCGGTGCGCCGCGCACCGTGGCGATTGCCAACGGCACGCTGGCTGCTGCGGTCGGCTTGGGGTTGCAACTGTGGTTGCCGGGCTTGGTGCTGTGGATCGTCGGACATTCGCTGGCGGTCTGGGGCGCGCGACTGGATGCGCAGTTCATGGCGGTCTTCGCGCGGCATGTCAAGCACCGGCAATTGCTGGACGTGTGAGCCCATGATGCACCTCGCCGAATACCGCAAGCGTCCCGCGCTGCTGGCCGACTGGCTCCCCTGGGCCGGGCTGGTCGCGCCCGGCGTCGTGTTGAACAAGGACGGCTCCTTCCAGCGCACGGCGCGTTTCCGCGGGCCGGATCTGGACAGCGCGACACAGGGCGAACTGATCGCCACATCGGCACGACTCAACAATGCGCTGCGGCGCCTTGGATCGGGCTGGGCACTGTTCGTCGAAGCTGAGCGACGTGAAGCGGCGGACTACCCGGAATCGAACTTTCCTGAGGCCCTGTCCTGGCTGGTCGATGAAGAGCGCCGCGCCGCCTTCGAGGAGGCCGACAGCCACTTCGAGAGCACCTATCACTTGACGCTGCTCTACCTGCCTCTCGAGGAATCGACGGCCCGTGCCGCCAAGCTGCTCTATGAGAACACCAAAGTCGAAGGCGTGGACTGGCGCGAACGGCTGAAAAGTTTTGTGGCGGAGACCGAACGTTTCTTCGGCCTGCTCGAAGGGGTGATGCCGGAGATCGCCTGGCTCGATGATGGCAAGACGCTCACCTATCTTCATGCCTGCATATCCACGCGCCGGCATGCGGTTGCCGTGCCCGAGGTGCCGATGTACCTCGATGCGCTACTGGCCGACGAACCGCTGACGGGCGGGCTGGCACCGATGCTCGGGGACAATCATCTGCGCGTGGTGTCGGTGCGTGGCTTCCCGACCTCCACCTGGCCGGGTCTGCTAGACGACTTGAACCGCCTGGGCTTCGCCTATCGCTGGAGCACGCGCTTCCTGTGCCTGGCCAAGAGCGAAGCGGAAATCGAGCTGGGTCGGCTACGCCGCCAGTGGTTCGCCAAGCGCAAGAACATCGTTGCCCTGCTGCGCGAGACCATCTTCCAGCAGGAAAGCCCGCTGGTCGATTCCGATGCCGCGAACAAGGCGGCGGATGCCGATGCAGCCCTGCAGGAATTGGGCAGCGATCAGGTGTCGTTCGGGTACGTCACAGCCACCGTGACCGTGTTCGATACCGATTCGACGTCCGCCGACGAGAAACTGCGCGCCGTCGAACGAACCATCCAGGGCCGAGGCTTCGTGACAATCCCAGAGACCTTGAACTCGGTCGATGCCTGGCTGTCGTCGATTCCGGGACACGCCTACGCCAACGTACGGCAACCCATCGTCTCGACCTTGAACCTGGCGCACATGCTGCCGGTCTCCGCCGTGTGGGCCGGGCAGGAGCGCAATGCGCACCTCGACGGCCCACCGCTGATCGTGACGCGCACCGATGGCGCGACGCCGTTCCGGCTGGTCACGCACATCGGCGACGTGGGTAACACGCTGGTGGTCGGCCCCATCGGCATGGGCAAATCGGTGCTGCTGGCGACCCTGGCATTGCAGTTCCGCCGCTATGCCGGTTCACGCATCGTCGCCTTCGACATGGGCCGCTCCATTCGCGCTACCGTGCTGGGACTGGGTGGCGCGCATTACGACCTGGGTGCTGATCATGGTGTCGCCTTCCAGCCGCTGGCCGGCATCGACCAGGACGGCTATCGCGCCTGGGCGGCCGAGTGGATAGCAGGCCGCTTGATGCACGAAGGGGTGGCGGTCGGTCCGGCGGAGAAGGATGCCGTGTGGTCGGCGCTGAACAGTCTCGCCAGCGCGCCGCTCGATCAACGCACCCTGACCGGCTTGTCGGTGCTACTGCAATCGAACGCCCTGCGCCTCGCCTTGCAACCCTATGCGTTGGGCGGCGCACACGGCCAGCTGCTCGATGCCGACCATGACGGACTTGGTATCTCGGACGTGCAGGCGTTCGAGATGGAAGCCCTCATGCACAGCAAGGCGGCGGCGCTGGCCGTGCTGCACTACCTGTTCGCCCGCTTCGAGGAACGCCTCGATGGGGCTCCTACCCTGCTCATCCTCGACGAGGCCTGGCTGTTCCTCGACGACCCGGTGTTCGCTGCCCGCATTCGCCAGTGGTTGAAGACGTTGCGCAAGAAGAACGTGTCGGTGATTTTTGCGACACAGTCGCTGGCGGACATCAAGGATTCCAGCATTGCGCCAGCCATTGTCGAGAGCTGCGTGAACCGTATCTTCCTGCCCAACCCGCAGGCGAGCGAACCGCAGATTCGCGCCATCTACGAAGGTTTCGGTCTCAATGCACGGCAGATCGAGATCGTCGCGACCGCCCAACCTAAACGCGATTACTACTACCAGTCGCGGCTCGGCAATCGTGTCTTCGACCTCGGGCTCGGGCCCGTGACACTGGCGTTCGCCGCGGCAGGCTCGCCCGAGGACCAGCGCGCCATCGACGCCGTTGCCGCGTCGGTACCGCCGGCGGACTTCGCCGCCGCCTGGCTGAGGCATCGCGGTCTCGACTGGGCCGCGGAGCTCATCCCGTCGTTTCCTAAATTTCCCGAGGAGAAATCGAAATGAAGACCGGTCTTGCCATTTTCGCCACCGCCGTGCTCTTGAGCATGACGCCCGCTGCGCAAGCGCAGTGGGTCGTGATCGACCCGAGCAACCTGACCCAGAACATCATGACCGCCGCGCGCACATTGCAGCAGATCAACAACCAGATCCTGCAATTGCAGAATGAAGCGGTGATGCTCACGAACCAGGCGAAGAATCTGACGGGTCTGGATTTCAGCGCGCTTAATCAACTGCGCGCGGCTTTGTCCGCGACGAACCAGCTCCTGCAACAGGCGCAGGGACTGAGCTTCAACCTGACGCAAATGGAGACCGAGTTCGCGCGCCTCTATCCCGTCGCCTACTCCGCCTCCACCTCAGGCAGCCAGATGACGCTCGATGCGCAGCAACGCTGGCGGAACGCGCTGGAGGCGCTGCGCACCGCGACCGAGGTGCAATCACAGGCGGTACAGAACTTTGCCTCCGACGAACAGACGCTGACCGACCTCGTGAACACCAGTCAGTCGGCGGTGGGCGCCTTGCAGGCCACCCAGACGACCAACCAGTTGCTGGCCTTGCA
>CAISUK010000574.1 GCA_903888645.1 uncultured Pseudomonadota bacterium
CACCCAGCTTTTCCAACAGTCTAATGTTTTCGATACACATGGCGCGATCCACGGCTTTACACATGTCATAGATGGTGAGCAACGCGACGCTGACTGCGGTCAACGCTTCCATCTCGACGCCGGTGCGGCCGACGGTCTCGGCGGTGACTTCGCAATGCACAGAATTCTGCTCTGCATCGATCGCGAATTCGACGCCGACCCGGGTCAGGGCGAGAGGATGACAAAGCGGTATCAATTCGGCGGTGCGCTTGCTCGCCTGGACCGCGGCGATGCGGGCAATACCCAGCACGTCGCCTTTTTTCGCGCTGCCCGAGCGGATCAGTTCCAGTGTTTGCGGCAACATGCGAATGCTGCCGGCGGCGCGGGCGATGCGACGCGTTTCGGCCTTGCCGCCGACATCGACCATATGCGCCTGACCTTGCGCGTCGAAATGACTGAGAGTGGCCGTTGCTGGCGGGTCGCCCGGGTCGCCAGGGAGCGCGGTGAGGACTGAAATCATGGTTGCTGACGGAGGCGTTGTTACGTGTGTTTCCAATTATGTCAGGAGGTCGAACCGTCTGGCAAAACGATTATCATAGCCGCCATGAAAATTCGTGTGCTCGCTTTGCTGTTGCTGGCTGCCTCGGCTATCCCGATTGCATTGGCCGAAGGGCTGCCCGATCTCGGTGAAGCGGCGCAGGCGGATTTGTCGCCGCAAATGGAGCGGAAGATCGGCGAGTCCATCATGCAGGATATTCGTCTGCATGAGTCGGGCTATGTCGATGATCCAGAAATCGCCGGCTATCTCAATCGGCTCGGCAAGAAGCTGGTCGCGCAGAGCGCCGGTACCGCGCTACCCGAGTTTGAATTCTTCGCGCTGCGCGATTCCACGCTCAACGCCTTCGCCCTGCCCGGCGGCTTTATCGGCGTGCACACCGGCCTGATACTGGCGGCGCAGTCCGAGTCGGAACTGGCCTCGGTGCTTTCGCACGAAGTCGGCCACGTTACCCAGCATCACATGGCGCGCAGCGTCAGTTCGCAGGGAATGGCGCAAATTCCCGCCATGGTGGCGATGGCAGTGGCCTTGCTGGCAGCGCGCAGCAATCCCGATGTGGCGATGGGCGCCGTGGTCAGCGCCCAGGCGGCCAGCGTCCAGAACCAGCTCAATTATTCGCGGGACTTCGAGCGCGAGGCCGACCGCCTCGGCCTGCAAACGCTGGAGCGATCAGGCTATGACGTACGCGGCATGGCCGCCTTCTTCGAGCGCCTGCAGAAGTTCGGACGGCTCTACGAAAACAACGCGCCGGGTTATCTGCGCACCCACCCGCTGACCACCGAACGCATCACCGACATCGAGAATCGCATCGCCTTGCGGCCTTATCGACAGGTGGCGGATTCGCTCGATTTCCAGTTGGTCCGCGCCAAGATCAAGGCCGACGAAGGCGCCCCGCGCGATGCGGTGATCGAGTTTCAGGCACAGGTCAAGGACCGCAAGTTTTTCAGCGAGCCGGCGGCCCGGTATGGGCTCGCTTACGCCTATTCACGCGCCAAGGATTATGCCGCCGTCGACCGCGAGGTCGCGGTGCTGCGGCATCTCAAGATCGCCTCGCCGATGGTCGAATCGCTCGCTGCCGAAGCGCGCTTGCGTCAGGGCGATGCCGGCGCCGCGATCGGCCTGTTGCGCGCGGCGCTGCTCAGCTATCCCGAAGAACGCGGACTGACTTACGCGCTGGTCGACACCCTGCTGGAAAATCGCCAGCTCGACGATGCCCTGAAACTGACCATGAGCGACCTGCAGGCCTATCCCGGCGATGGCCGCATGCATGGCCTGCAGTCGAAGACCTATGCGGCGCTGGGCAAACGCTTGCAGCAGCATCGGGCCCAGGCCGAGGCCTACGCGACTCAAGGCCAGCTGCTGGCGGCAATCGACCAGTTGCAACTGGCGCAAAAGTCTCCCGATGGCGATTTTTACGAATATTCGCAGATCGATGCGCGCCTGCGCGAACTCAAGGCCCGCCAGGCCGAAGAGGCCAAGCAGAAAAAGCAGCAGTAACGCCCGACCGCTCGACCGGCGGGCAGGCTGGTTTTCCAGCGGCGCTCCATTTGCGCCAAAACCATCCATTTTCTCAATGCATTAGGTAGTATTGCGACGCACCAAGTGGCGTCGCGTATGATCCTGTTTACCGGGGATTTTCGGCTTGGCGACTTTTCATATTATGAAAAGGCATTTCGTAGTCAACTATAAAAAGCAAATTTAATCAACAGGTTCGATGAGTTTTGCTATAGTGCGCGACAGTTTTCTGCAGCGCACCGAAACCGCCAACAGGTTTTCCCGCGCTGCGACATATCGAACATCCTGAGCAGGGGGCGACGGTGGGGAGTGTGGCGATTGCCGGTATTTTCATGGCGGTTTTGGGGGTCGCGCTGGCGGCTATGCTGGCGGTCGCCAGCAAGCGCCTGTATGTCTATGAAGATCCCCGTATCGACGAAGTCGAAGGCCTGCTTCCCAAATCCAATTGTGGTGCCTGCGGTACCGCCGGCTGTCGCAACTTCGCCGAAAAGGTGGTTAACGGCGAAGTGATCCCGGCCCAATGCACGGTCAATGCGCCGAGCCAGAACGAGGTCATCGCCGACCTGCTCGGCGTCGATGCCGGCAGCATCGACAAGAAAGTGGCGCGGCTGGCCTGCGCCGGTGGTGTTCATGTCGCATTCCTGCGTGCCCGCTATTCCGGACTCAGATCATGTCGCGCTGCATCGATCGTTGGCGGCGGCGGCAAGGAATGCGCCTGGGGCTGCCTCGGTCTCGGCGACTGCGCCACGGTCTGCGACTTCGGCGCCATCAGCATGGACAGCCACGGCTTGCCGGTGGTCGACGCCGATCTCTGTACGGCCTGCAACGACTGCGTCGACGTCTGCCCGAAGAAGCTTTTTTCGCTGCAGCCGGTCAGTCACAAACTCTGGATGGCCTGCCGCAACCGCGCTGACGGCGATCTTGCCGAAGCGGCCTGTGCCGTTGCCTGCACCGCCTGCGGTAAATGCACGGTCGACGCGGCACCCGGACTGATCAAGCTCGACGGCGATTTGGCTGTCATCGATTACACCCGCAATGACCTGGCCATGCGCAGCGCGATCGACCGCTGCCCGACCGGTGCCATCGTCTGGTTCGACGATCCGAGCCACGCGAGCAAGGGCGCCTCTGCCAGGAAAGTCCTGCGCCAGCAGGCGCTGCCGCAAAACGCCACGCCGGTTGCGTGAAGCCCATTACGATTCGATTCGGAGAAATTTTCATGTTCAAGAAGGTCAAGGAACTGATGCTGGAGCGCGGCAGCGCCGCTGGCGATAGCCGCACCATCAAATATCCGGGCGTCCGTGAGGCGGTCGATGGCAATGAGGCGGTAATCCATGTCGAGCGCGAGGCTTCCGACGCCGCCGGCGCTTATCCGATCACACCGTCGACGCAGATGGGCGAGTACTGGGCCGAGGCCACCGCGCAGGGCCATCTGAACATCTCTGGAAGGCCGCTGATCTTCATCGAGCCGGAGAGCGAGCACGCCGCCGCCGGCGTCACCGCCGGCATGTCCATGACCGGTCTGCGCGCCACCAATTTCTCCTCCGGCCAGGGCATCGCCTTCATGCACGAGTCGCTCTACGCGACCGTGGGCAAGCGCCTGCCCTATGTGCTCAACATGGGCTGCCGGGCCATCACCAAGGCCAGCCTGAACGTGCACGCCGGGCACGATGACTACCACTGCATCGATGACACGGGCTTTATTCAAGTCATGGCCAAGAACGCCCAGGAGGCCGCCGACCTCAACCTGATTGCGCGCAAGACCGCCGAGTTGGCGTTGACTCCGGCAGTAGTCGGCCAGGATGGTTTCCTGACCACCCACCTGATCGAATCGACGCGCTTGCCCGAGCGCGAGCTGGTTGCCGAATTTCTCGGCAAGCCAGATGACATCATCGACACGCCGACCCCGGCCCAGCAAATGCTCTACGGCCCGACCCGCCGCCGCGTGCCGGCATTGTGGGATGTCGACGCGCCGCTGATGTCTGGCACCGTGCAGAACCAGGACGCTTACATGCAGGCGACGGCTGCCCAGCGCCCCTATTTTTTCGATCACATCGACGCGTTGACCGACCGCTGCATGAGCGAATATGCCGAGCTGACCGGTCGCCAGTATCAGCGCGTCGCCGGCTACAAGACCGCCGATGCCGAATACCTGATCGTCGGCATGGGCAGCATGATCGTCCAGGCCGAAGCCGTCGCCGACTACTTGCGTGCGACCCGCCAACTGCGCGTCGGCGTGGTCAATATCACCATGTTCCGGCCTTTCCCCGGCGACCTCCTGGGTGCGCTGCTCAAGGGCAAGAAGGGCGTCGCTGTACTTGAGCGCACCGACCAGCCGCTTGCCGAGGATTTGCCACTGATGCGCGACATTCGCGCCACCCTGAGCAAGTGTCTGGAGAACGGCAGCGTGGCCCGCCCCGCCAGCGCCGACGACCTTCCTTATCCGGCCTATGCCAGCTACTCCGCGCCGGGCGACATGCCGCGCTTGTTCTCCGGTTGCTATGGTCTCGGCTCGCGCGACATGCAACCCGAGGCGCTGATCGGCGCCGTCGAGAACATGATCATCGACGGTCCCAAGCGCAAGTTCTTCTACCTGTCAGTGGATTTCGTCCGCGATACGCCGCTCAATCCGAAAGACGAACTGCATAATCAGGCACTGCTCGACGCCTATCCGCACATCCGCAACATGGCGGTGCATGGCAGCGAAAATCCCAATCTGTTGCCGAAGGGCGCCATCACTGTGCGCATGCATTCGGTCGGCGGCTGGGGCGCCATCACTACCGGCAAGAACCTGGCGGTGACGCTGTTCGAATTGCTCGGCTACGACATCAAGGCCAACCCCAAGTACGGCTCGGAAAAGAAGGGTCAGCCAACGACCTATTATTTGTCGGCTGCACCGGAACCGATCCGCATCAACTGCGAATACATTTATGTCGATGTCGTTTTGTCGCCCGATCCCAATGTCTTTGCCCACTCCAATCCACTGTCCGGTTTGAAGCGCGGTGGAATCCTGGTGATCCAGAGCAGCCTCGATTCGAGCGAAGCGGTCTGGGCCAGTTTCCCGGCCTGGGCGCAGCAGCAGATGGCCGATCAGGAGCTTCGCGTTTTCCATCTCGATGCCTTCCGCATCGCCCGTGAAGAAGCCGGCAGCCCCGAGTTGCAATTGCGCATGCAAGGCAATGCTTTCCAGGGCGCTTTTTTTGCCGCTTCGCCGGTGATGGCGCAGGCGAAGTTTTCCGAGGAAAAACTGTTTGCCGCCATCGAGACGCAACTGCAGTTCAAGTTCGGCGGCAAGGGCAAGCGCGTGGTCGAGGACAATCTGCGCGTGGTACGGCGCGGCTTCGGCGAATTGCAGGAGATTACTGCGAAGCCGCTCGGTGCGGCGCGTCAGGTGGCGGCCAAGAAAGACGGCGGCCTGCCGATTCTTCTCAAACGCCAACCGGTGGGCGACGGCCTGGTCGGCGACATCCACCGCTTCTGGCAACAGACCGGCCACTTCTATGCCAGCGGCAAAGGTTCCGATAATCTTGTCGACCCGTTTATCGGCGCCTCGGTGATGCCAGCAGCAACCGGCGTGTTCCGCGACATGACCGGCATCCGCTTCGAGCAACCGCAATGGATTGCGGAGAACTGCACGGCTTGCGGCAACTGCTACACGGCCTGCCCGGACAGCGCGATTCCCGGCCTGGTCAGTTCTGTCGCCAGTGTCTTCGATACAGCTGTTCAGCGCATCGAAACCGGTGGCCGTCCGACTCGCTATCTGCGCCGCTCGGTGCGCACGGTGGAAAAGAAGCTGCGCGGTTTGATCGACGGCGATGGCGCCAAGGTCAATGCGCTGCTGCATCAGGCCATCGACGCCACGGTTGGCGAAGCGGCAGCAGATGAACGCGACAAGATGGCCGAGGAATTTGCCCTGTTCCGCGCCAGCCTCGGCGACTTCCAGTTCGCCACCACCAAGCCCTACTGGACCAACAAAGAGAAGAAAGCCAAAGGCAGCGGCGGCCTGTTCTCGCTGACGGTCAATCCCTATACCTGCAAGGCGTGCAAACTCTGTGTCACGGTCTGCGATGACAACGCGCTGCAGATGGTCACGCAGACCGAGAGTTCCACCGAAGCGCTGCGCCGCGACTGGAATTTCTGGCTGGACCTGCCGACCACGCCGAAGGAGTTCAGCCGCATCGACAGCCTCGATGAAAAGATCGGCGCACTCGAAACCCTGCTGCTCGACAAACACAATTACCAGTCGATGAACTGCGGCGACGGCGCCTGTCTGGGCTGCGGCGAGAAGACGGCGATCCATTTGTTTACCGCCACGGTGACGGCGCTGGTGCAACCGCGCGTCGCCGCCTTCGTCGAAAAGATCGACGATCTGGTGCTGCGCCTGGAAAAGCATCTGCGCATGAAGCTCACCGAATCAATGGATATCGGCGACACGCAGGCGATATTGGCGGCACTCGAGTCGAGCCGCAATGAGGACCTGACATTGGCCGGACTGTCAGCGCGGATCATGGCCGACAAACCATCGCGACCGCTCGATCCGGTCTGGGTCAAGGCCACCACGCAACTCCTGGCCAAGCTCAAGGATCTCCGCTGGCGCTATGTCGAAGGCCCGAGCAAGCGCGGCCGCGCCGAATTGGGGGTTGTGAACTCCACTGGCTGCACCTCAGTGTGGGGCGCCACTTATCCGTTCAATCCTTATCCATTCCCGTGGACCAGTCATCTTTTCCAGGACTCGCCATCGGTAGCCATGGGGCTATTCGAAGGGCATATGGCGAAGATGGCCGATGGCTTCCGCGCGGTGCGCCAGGCCGAGCTGGAACTCGCCGGGCAGTTCGAGGGCGGCGATCCGGTCAAGCATGAGGACTTCTTCCGTCGCTTCGACTGGCATCAGTTCAACGAAGAGGAATGGCATCTCTGCCCGCCGGTGGTATCGATCGGCGGCGATGGCGCCATGTATGACATCGGCTTCCAGAACCTGTCGCGGGTGCTGATGTCCGGCATGCCGATCAAGATCCTGGTGGTCGATACGCAAGTCTATTCGAACACGGGTGGCCAGGCCTGTACCTCAGGCTTCATCTCTCAGGTTTCCGACATGGCGCCATTCGGCAAGGCCAGCAAGGGCAAGCACGAGATGCGCAAGGAAATGAGCGTGATCGCCATGGCGCATCGCACCTCCTACGTCCTGCAATCGACCATCGCCCACGTCAATCATCTGCTCGAAGGTTACATCGACGGCCTCAATTCGCGGCGTCCGGCGTTGTTCAATATCTATGCGGTCTGCCCGCCGGAACACGGCATCGGCGACGACCAGAGCGTCGCGCAGAGCAAGCTGGCCGTCGAAGGCCGTGCCTATCCGCTGTTCAAGTTCGATCCGGATGCCGGCACCACCTTCTCGGAATGCGTCAGCCTCGACGGCAACCCGCTGCCGGAGCAGGATTGGCCGACTTACACGTTGCGCTATCGCGACGAATCGGGCGCCGAGCAGTCGATGTCCCTGCCCATGACCTTCGCTGATTTCGCCGCCACCGAAACGCGCTTCTCCAAGCAATTCAAGAAGGCGCCACGGGAAACCTGGAACGACGACATGATGCCGCTCGCCGAGTTTCTCGAACTGCCCACCGACGACCGCGACGGCCGCTATCCCTATATCTGGGCCGTCGACCAGAAGAACCATCTGCTGCGCCTGCTCGTCACCGCCGAACTGGTGCGTTCCTGCGAGGAGCGGCGAGATTTCTGGCGCCAGCTCAAGGATGTCGCCGGCATTGGCCGCGTTGCCACCGACGACGCTGCCATCACCGAGCGGGTCCGTGCCGAACTGCTGCAGAAAATCGCCGCCAGCCTCGGTGTCAGTGGTGGAGACATGGCGCTGCCTGCACTCAGTGCCGCGCCGGTCAGTGCTGGGAGCGGCGCTGCGGATGGCTATGAACCCTGCTGGGTCGAGTCGCCGGAATGCACCGCCTGCGACGAATGCACGACACTGGCGCCCAAGGCGTTCGCCTACAACGAGCATAAACAGGCCACCGTCATCAACGCCAAAGGCGCAAAATTTGCCGACCTGGTCAAGGCCGCCGAGAAATGCACGGCCGGCTGCCTGCATCCGGGAACGCCATGGAATGCCAACGAAGCTGGGCTCGACAAACTGCTGGTGCGTGCCGCCAAATACAATTGAGCGCAACTGAATACCACTGAACCGGCATGCGTCTTCTCAACTTTTTTCGCGGCGAGACCTTCGCCCGCGGCGTCCATCCGCCGCAACACAAGGAAACGGCCGAACTGCCGATTCGCCGCTTGCCTTTTGCGCCACGGCTGATCGTGCCGCTGTCGCAGCACGTCGGCCGGCCGGCCAGGCCCTTGGTGCAAGTCGGCCAGGAAGTGGTCCGCGGTGAGCCGATCGCCGCTGCCGAAGGCTTCATCTCGGTGCCGCACCATGCGCCGGCGAGCGGCGTGATCGAGGCGATCCGTCTGCATCCGACCGCCGATGGCCTGTGGGCCGAGTCGATCATCATCCGCGTTCATGCCGCATCTAGCCAGGAAGTGCTCTGGTCGCGGCCGCGCGATCTGACGCAGCTCGACGCCGAAGGATTGATTCATGCCGTCCAGGACACTGGCATTGTCGGCCTGGGCGGTGGGGTCTTCCCGACCCATGCCAAACTGCGCGTGCCCAAGCAGACCGTGATCGATACGCTGGTGGTCAATGGCTGCGAGTGCGAGCCTTACCTGACCTCCGATTACCGGATCATGGTCGAACACGCCGACGATCTGGTCGCCGGTGTGCGCATCGCCCGTCAGCTGCTCGGCGGTCCCCGGGCCATCATCGGTGTCGAGGACAACAAACCAGCCGCAGTCGCTGCCATAAAAAGCCTGCTCCCTGACGATGGTTCGATCCGCGTCGAAGCGGTGCCCACCAAGTATCCGCAAGGCGCCGGCGAGATGCTCATCAAGACGCTGACCGGTCGTGAAGTACCGCCCGATTCGCGTTCCTATCAGGTCGGCGCTTATGTGCAGAACGTAGCGACGCTGGCTGGTATGGGCCGCCTGATGCCGCGCGGCGAAGGCTTCATCGAACGGGTCATTACCGTCGTCGGTACCGCGGTCGAAAGGCCCGGCAACTACTTGGTGCCGCTGGGTACGCCGCTGCGTTTTCTGCTTGATTACGTTGGCGCCCGCGACGAGTCGATCGAAGTGATTTTCGGCGGGCCGATGATGGGCCAGGCGATTGCTTCGCTGGATGCGCCCATCATCAAGGGCGTCGCCGGCATCCTGGTGTTTCGCGGCCGCGACCTGCCGACGCAGCAGACGCGCAAGACCTATCCCTGCATCAAGTGCGGCGAGTGTATCGAGTCCTGTCCGATGGGCCTCAATCCCTCGACGCTGGGCATGCTCGCCGTGAAACGCGAATACGAAAGCATGGCTGATCGTTATCGTCTCGGCGCCTGCTTCGAGTGCGGCAGCTGCACCTATGTTTGCCCGGCCAACATCCCCCTGGTCCAGCATTTCCGCATTGCCAAGTCTGTGCTGCGCGGCAGGGCGTCATGAGCGCCGTCCGCCGGGCCGCCCCAAGGATGGCGCAGCCACAATCCGGTGCCGCGCAGCGGCGAACACCCGTCATCCCCTTCCTTGGGAAGGGGAGCGAGGGGAAGGCCCAATGAGCGCTCCCAGCGTAGAACTGCGCAGCGGCCCGCATATCAAGGGGACGCGCAGCGTCGAGCAGATCATGCGCCATGTGGTCTACTCGCTGCTGCCGATCTGCGCCTTTTTCATTTATCAATACGGACTTTCGGCGCTGGCTTCGCTCATCGCCGTGACCGCCGCCTGTCTGGCCACCGAGCGCTTTTTCGTTGGTCTCGGCGGACAGTCGGGCAGTCTCCGTGATTATTCCGCAGTCATCACCGGACTGCTGCTGGCGTTGACGCTGCCGCCCGGTTTCCCGATGTGGATGGGCGCTGTGGCCGGCTTTTCGGCGATTGCCCTGGGCAAGGCCATCTTCGGCGGCATCGGCCACAACATCTTCAACCCGGCGCTGGTCGGCCGCGCCTTCGTCCAGGCGGCTTTTCCGACCGCCATCGCCACCTATACGCCGTCATTCCTGTCGGATCGTTTTGTCAGCTTCATTCCGTCGACGCTGGCAATGCCGTTCATGACGCCGGTCGATGCCGCGGTCTGGCTGCACGCCGAGCACCTCGATGCGCTGGCCGGCGCGACGCCCCTGGCGCGCTGGAAGTTCGAAGGCGTCACGGCAGGTGCCTGGGATCTGCTGACGTCTTTGTCCGGCCACATGGCAGTCGGCCCGGCACCTGGGCTGATCCTGCTCTGCGGCATTTATCTGGGCGTGCGCCGATTTCTTGATTGGCGCATTCCGATCGCCATCATCGGCAGCGCCTGCCTGACTGCTTCCGGCCTCTACGCGTGGAACCCGGATCATTTCCCCAACCCGCTTTTCATGCTGCTGTCCGGCGGATTGGTCCTCGGTGCCTTGTACATGGCCACCGACATGGTCACGTCGCCGGTGACACCGCGCGGCATGTGGTTGTACGGCGGCGTGATCGGCCTGCTGACGGTGGGTATTCGCTATTACGGCGGCTTGCCCGAAGGCGTCATGTACGCGATCCTGATCGGCAACGCAGCGACGCCGCTGATCGAGCGCATCACCCAGCCGACGGCTTTCGGCACGGTCGTCAAACGCAAAGAGAAGGCGTCATGAACGCGCCGGCAGTTCCCTACCAGGCAACCCCGACCTTGGCCATGATCCGCACGCTCGGCCTGGTCTCGGCGATCTGCGGGCTGATCATCGTCGGCACTTACGAAGGCACGCTGTCGGCAGCGCAGGCGAATCGACGCATTGCCGCCGAGCGCGCCGTCTTCAAGGTGATTCCCGCGGCCAAGTCGATCGCGCCATTTCTGATCATCGACGGTCGCGAGCTCAAGCCCACCGATGGTGGCGAACCGCCGGCCGGCGCGCTGCGTTTCTTTGCGGCCTACGACGGTACCGGACAACTCGCCGGCATCGCCGCCGAAGGCGCTGCCAAGGGTTATGCCGATACGGTAAGAGTGATGTTCGGTTACACGCCGGCCTGTCAGTGCATTTCCGGCATCGGCGTTGTCTCGATGCGCGAAACGCCGGGCATCGGCGACAAGATCCTGACGGATGCGGCCTTTCTCGCCAACTTCCAGGCCCTCGACGTGCGCCTTGACAATGATCTGAAGGCGCTGGCCAACGAGGTCAAGGTCGTCAAGCACGGCACCAAGAGCCAACTCTGGCAGATCGACGCGATCTCCGGCGCGACCATCACCTCGCGCGCCGTCGGCCGGGGCATCAACGATGCGGCGCAGGCGCTATTGCCTAAACTCGTTCCAAATCTCGACAAGCTTGCGAGCAAATCATGAGCTTTCCCGGCACAAATACTGAAAACACCAACTGGATCGAATTCATGGAGGGGCTCTGGGAGCGCAACCCGGTCTTCGTCATGGTCCTCGGCATGTGCCCGACGCTGGCGGTGACGGTCTCGGCGATCAACTCGATCTCGATGGGCCTGGCGACGACATTCGTCCTCGCTGCTTCCTTCTGGCTGATCTCGCTGTTGCGCAAAGTGGTGCCGAAAGAGGTGCGCATCGCCACCTACATCGTCATCATCGCCACCTTCGTCACCGTGGTCGACTACGCCATCCAGGCCATAAGTCTCGATCTCTACGAGGCGCTCGGCGCCTACATCCAGCTGATCGTCGCCAACTGCCTGGTGCTCGGCCGCGCCGAAGCCCACGCGGCGCGCAACGCGCCATGGCCTGCCACGCTCAATGCGACCGGCATGGGCCTCGGCTTCACCCTGGGGCTGTTCA
>CAISUK010000575.1 GCA_903888645.1 uncultured Pseudomonadota bacterium
CTTCAGATGCGACCACCCAGAAAGAAAAGGGTACCGACCGCTTGCAGATCGTGCGCGACGCGAACGATACGGAAAATCCGCAAGCCTACGATCTGGTCGAATTCCGCTTGACGACCGGCAACAGCGATTTCGACGCTCGCTTGTTCAACCATCCGGTGCGTGTCCTCTGGCGCATCGTCCCACCCGATGGCAACGTTCGCACCGACGAGTCCGACGGGCTGACGCTGGTGCAGTATTTCTCCTCGCCGGGTCCGGTCAGGATTCAAGCCTTTTTGCGTTGGCAGGGCCGTGAAATAGCTGTCAAACATGAGCTGGCGCTCACAGTAGTCGAGAACCCTGACCATGACAAGAGCCAACTCTTTCGTGGCGGATTCACCGAGTGGGCCGTGCTGGCGATCGCGGCGGGATTCGCCGTCGCCACCGCCATGCAGACTCAGTACGACTCGACTTTCGGAAGTTTCAGCCAGTACCTGGCACTGTTCGTCTGGGCGGCCGGAGCGGGAACCGGGGGTAACCTTTTCAAGCAGCTCGGGGCAAACTCGGCGCCGGGAGGTCAAGCCGATATTTCACTACCGGTCCCCAGTAGTGCGGGAAGGTGAAGAAAATCACTGGCAACGGCTCGCTTCGCTCCATTGCCATGAATATGACCGCGACCACAACTCCCGAACGGGCAATGCGCGCGGCCAACGAGGATCGCAAAGTGGATACTACGATTACCGACATTACGCATGTGATCCAACTGGCGGTCGCTCCGGTTTTTCTGCTTACCGCGATCGCCACGCTCATCAATGCCATGAACACGCGCCTCAGTCGTGTGGTCGACCGGCGCCGCGTGGTGCTGGGACGGTTGGGTAGCGTCGCGGGCGACGAACAAGACACGGTTGACGAAGAACTCGCCCAGCTTGAACGGCGCGGCCAGCTCATTTACTACGCCATTTTCTCTGTCGTGCTGAGTGCCTTGCTGGTTTGCCTGGTAGTCGCCGCGGCGTTTGTCGGCGCACTGCTGGCCGAGCCACTGGCGCGACTGGTGGCCAGCCTGTTCATTCTGGCGATGCTCTCGATGATTACCGGACTCTGCCTGTTTCTTCAGGAAATCTATCTTGCCGTCCGCGCCGGAACTCACACCCGCCGCTGACTTTGTCCCGCCAAGCGGCACCCGCACGGCATAGATACATTCGAAAACAATTTAGCGATAAAGCGAAGTGGGTCCGTTGCTAAGATCGGCCCACGTTTATCGGCGTCTTTTTTTGACACCTTGCTCAAGGTCGTCTTCTTCGGCGACGGCATTCAGGACGAGGATATCTTACAGGCGGTGCTGGTCGCGGCAATTGCGGCAGCTATTCAATGGCAGTTGTCGCTCAGGCAGATAAGGCGGAATGGCTAGCGCTGGGCTAGGAAACACCATGTGCGAGGCCAAGCAGGTCGTTGACCCTGTCGGCAATCGCCAGGCATGAGGTCAGGCCAGGGGACTCTATGCCGAACAGATTCACCAGCCCGGGCAACCCGTGGGCGGCCGGCCCCTGAATGACGAAATCTGCTGCCGGCGCGTCGGGGGCCGATATCTTGGGGCGCACGCCAGCATAGGCTGGCTGCAAGGCGCCCTCTGCCAACCCCGGCCAATACTTGCGGATCTCTGCATAAAATCGCCGGCCGCGCTGCGGATCTACGGCATAGTCGATTCGCTCGATCCACTCGACATCCGGGCCAAAGCGCGCCTGCCCGGCCAGATCCAACGTGAGATGCACGCCCAGCCCGCCGGGTTCTGGAACCGGGTAAACCAATCGCGAAAACGGCGCCTTCCCGGTGAGAGCGAAATAGCTGCCCTTGGCAAGATAGGCAGTCGGCACGCACTGCGGCGGCATGCCCTCGATGGCTGCGGCCACGGCCGGTGCCGACAAGCCGGCGGCATTCACGACATAGCTCGCCAACAACTCGGCTGGCTCGCTTCCGCCCGTCTGCAGCCGGATCCCGTGATCGGACGCCACACCGCCGATCAACGGTGTTTGCGGCGCCAGGGCGGCACCGTGGCGTTCCGCGTCGCCCAGCAAAGACAGCATCAAGCCGTGGGAATCGATAATGCCTGTCGCCGGGCACAGCAGGGCGGCAGAACACTTCAGTTCGGGTTCGAGTCGACGTGCTTGCAGCGCAGTCAGCATTTCGATCGCGGCAACGCCATTGGCCTGAGCATTGTCGCGGATCAAGTCCAGCATGGTTTGTTGCGCGGGCGACGTGGCAACAACCAACTTGCCGCAGCGTCGATAGCTGACGCCATACTGCTCGCAATACCGATACAGTTGTCGGCTACCTGAAAAGCATAGGTTCGCCTTCAGCGAACCCGGCGCGTAGTAGATGCCGGAATGAAGCACCTCGCTATGTCTGGAACTTGTTTCGCTGCCGAAGGCGGCATGCCGCTCGAGGATGATCGTCTCGAGTCCGGCCCGGCTCAGGGCACGGGCGCAAGCCAAGCCAATCACGCCTGCGCCGATGACCACAGCATCGATTCGTTCGACCATCAGCCTTCGCGAGCGGAGATTTCCAGGTTTGCGTCGGCTCCGCGCTCAGCCTGCGAATAGCGCGGACACACGCTCCCGATTCGGCGCCATCACCACACCTTGTTCGGTGATCAGCGCAGTCACCAGTTCCGCCGGCGTCACATCGAAAGCCGGATTCCGCACCTTGACGCCCTTGGCCGCCCATTGGCAATCGCGATAGCCGGTGACTTCGTCCGCTGGCCGCTCCTCGATGGGAATGGCTGCGCCGTTGGGAATGTCGCGATCGATCGTAGACAGCGGACAGGCGACATAAAACGGAATGCCATGCCGGTGCGCCAGGACCGCCACCATGTAGGTGCCGATCTTGTTTGCCACGTCGCCGTTGGCAGCAACGCGATCGGTGCCGACAATCACCGCATCGACCTCACCGAGGCTCATCAGATGCCCGGCCATGTTGTCGGTGATGAGGGTGACGGGAATGTGTTCCTGCATCATCTCCCAGGCGGTGAGCCGCGCTCCTTGCAAAAAGGGTCGGGTTTCGTCGGCGATGACTGAGATACGCTTGCCCGCCGCGACCGCGGAACGAATCACACCAAGCGCAGTGCCGTGTCCAGCAGTGGCCAGTGCGCCGGCATTGCAGTGAGTCAGAACACGCGCGCCGTCAGCCAGCAGTGCCGCGCCGTGGGCGCCCATTGCCTCGTTGGAGCGGATGTCTTCGGCAAGTATTTCGTGGGCCTCGGCGAGCAATGCAGCGGCAACCTCCGTGGCGGCGCGATGGCGATGCGTTTCCCAAAATTGGCGCATCCGCTTCAAGGCCCAAAAGAGATTCACCGCCGTCGGCCGGCTGGCGGCCAGTACCTCGAAGGCGGTTTCAATGGCGGCAGAAAATGCTCCGGGGTTGGCCCGCTGCTGCGCCAGCGCTTCAAGCGCCACCCCATAAGCAGCGGCGCAACCGATCGCCGGCGCCCCGCGCACCACCATGGTACGAATGCCCTCGGCGACTTCCGCCGCGGTCGCGTAGGCGACATATTCAAAATGTGCCGGCAGCACCCGCTGGTCGATCATCTCCAGGTGGCCGCCGCGCCAGCGCAGTGTTTCAACGACTGGACTGCTATTGGACGGAAGCATCAATCGCCCTCGAACTCGCAAAGCGAGAAAACTTTCTGCCCCTGCTTTTCCAGGCGCTGGCGGCCACCGAGATCAGGCAAATCGATGACAAAACAGCATTCGACAATTTTCCCGCCCATGGTCTCAATCAATTTGCAGGCGGCGCCAGCGGTACCGCCGGTTGCGATCAAATCGTCTACCAGCAAAATATGCTCGCCCTCGGTAATCGCGTCGACATGCACCTCGATACGGTCGGTACCGTACTCGAGCTCGTAATCATGGCCGACCGTTTCCGCCGGCAGCTTGCCCTTCTTGCGAATCGGCACAAAGCCAACGCCCAGCTGGAACGCCAGGGCCGCGCCGATGATGAAACCGCGCGATTCGATGCCGGCGACCTTGTCGATCTTCTGGCCGGTGTAACGATTGACCAGTTCGTTGATGGTGACGCGGAATCCCACCGGATCCTTGAGCAGCGTCGTGATGTCGCGGAACATCACGCCATGTTTAGGGTAATGAGGAACCGTGCGGATTCGTGACTTGATGGGCATCGTCTTGCTCCAGATGAATTAACAGAAACGCAGCAGCTATGAATCAGCGGGAATGCAGGAGGCGCCCGGCCACCGCATCGAGGCGCCCAAGCAGCTCCGGATCGCGAGCGTCGGGAGGTGTGATCAGGGCGTGTTCAAGAGCGTGGCGACAGCCGCACTGTGCTGCCTGCTGATCCGACTGCAGACGCGGTGCCAATTTTTTCACCAGCCCGCGCGCCTTGTCGGCATTGGCCAGCAGGACTTTGACAATCGCATCGACGGTGACGTCGTCGTGATTGGGATGCCAGCAGTCGTAATCGGTGACCATGGCCACCGTCGCGTAACAAAGCTCGGCTTCGCGCGCCAGCTTTGCCTCGGGCATGTTGGTCATGCCGATCACATCGCAATTCCAGCTACGGTACAACTCCGATTCGGCCAGGCTGGAAAACTGCGGACCTTCCATAACCATATAGGTGCCTCCGCGCACCGCATCGATGCCAGCGTCCTGTGCCGCTGCGGCGATGTGATCGCCAAGCCGGCCACACACTGGATGCGCCATCGAAACGTGGGCGACCAATCCAGTGCCGAAAAAGCTCTTGACACGAGCGAAGGTGCGGTCGATGAATTGATCGACGACGACAAACATACCGGGCCGCAGATGCTCGCGAAGCGAACCCACCGCGCTTACAGAAATCACGTCGGTGACCCCGACCCGTTTCAAGGCGTCGATATTGGCGCGAAAATTGATCTCCGTGGGGGGAATCTTGTGGCCCCGGCCATGGCGCGGCAGAAAGACCATCGGCTGCCCATCGAGATCGCCAAACAGCAGTTCGTCAGACGGATCGCCAAACGGCGAAGCGACCTTCTGCCAGCGCTTGTTGGTCAATCCGTCAATGTCATAGACGCCGCTGCCCCCGACAATGCCGATGACCGGCGTATCAGGCTTGCTGAAACCCATTGGTTCTCCCTTATTCTGAAACATGCTTGTCGGTGGAGCCCACTGCCAAGCGCGCGGTTATGCCGACAAGGAGTGCGCGCTTTGCAGCGAATAAAAGCGTTGGATGTTGCCATAGGCCTGACTTCGCAGCAATCCCGAAATGGCAGACGTCAGGCGCGTTGTATACTCGGCGCGGCTAACCACAAGCCGCAGTCAATTTAGATAAGCCATGGCCACCTACGCGATCGGCGACATTCAGGGTTGTTTTGCCGAGCTGCAGACGCTGCTGGGTGAAATCGGTTTCAGTGCCAGCCGCGACCGGCTCTGGTTCGTCGGCGATCTGGTCAATCGCGGCCCACAATCGCTCGAGACGCTGCGTTTCGTCAGGAATCTTGGCGACGCTGCTGTGGTCGTGCTCGGCAATCATGACCTGCATCTGGTGATGTGCGCCGAGGGCTTCGGCCGCATGCACCGCGAAGACACGCTGCAAAATGTGTTCGAAGCACCGGACCGCAACGAACTGATAGCGTGGTTGCGCAGCCGCCCCCTTTGCCACGTCGAGGACGAATACGCGATGGTGCACGCTGGCCTGCTGCCGCAATGGCGCGTCGTAAAGGCACAGGCGCTCGCCACGGAGGTATCGGCGGCGCTGACCGCGCCGAATTTTCGCGAGTTTCTCGCTCACATGTGGGGCAGCAAACCCGCAGCCTGGCAAGACGATCTGACCGGATGGGAGCGACTGCGCGTCATTGTCAACGCCATGACGCGCATGCGCTTTTGTTCCCGGGAAGGCGTGATCGACTTCAGCGCAAAGGGACCGCCGGAAAATGCCCCGCCGGGATTCCTGCCCTGGTTTGACGTGCCGTCGAGAAAAAGCCTGACGCACACCATGGTCTGCGGACATTGGTCGGCACTGGGTTTTCGTCAGCAAGAGAAGCTTCTCGCGCTGGATTCAGGCTGCCTGTGGGGCGGTAGTTTGACCGCAGTGCGGCTGGAGGACCGTCGCGCATTTCAGCTGCCCTGCCCGGTGCAAGTCGCGCCGACCGGCTGGCAATGATCGTCACGCTGCCAGGCGGCCAAGCCACCAATACCAACAATGCCGCCAGCCGTCAGCGTGAAACCCGCGTCGTGCCGCCACCGGACAGAACGCGCACCCGCTCACCGGGACTAAACTGTTCATCGGCTTCCTGGGTGATGGCAATCAGTTGGCCGCCTTCGAGCTTCACCGTAATTTCGATTCCGTTCTTTTCCGTGACGCTGCGTTCAATGGCATTGCCGGCCACGACCCCTGCAACGGCACCGACAATGGCGCCCAAAGACTGGCCGCGGCCGCCGCCGACATTGCCGCCGACCGCCGCACCAATGGCACCTCCGGCGATGGTGCCCGCCGGTGTGTCACGATTGCCTTCGATGCGCACTGGCCGGACGCTTTCGACAACACCGAGGCGCACTGTCATTTCACGGCGCGCCTGCGACTGCGAATAGGCGCCGCCAGACTGGCTCGGCGTGGCGCAACCTGCCAGGACGACTACCGAAGCGGCTACCGCTGCCAAAGACAATTGGGTCGATAAATTGTTCATGATTTGTTCCTCACCAAAGGTCTGCGGAAAACGCCGCCCGGTAGCGGGTGGCGATGTCTTCTTTCGTCGGCTTGTGATTTTGCCCGCCGCGATGGGCAATCTTGATCGAGCCCATGAGCGAAGCCAGTCGTCCCGTCTTCTCCCACGGCCAGCCTGAATCGATGCCGAACAACAGGCCAGCGCGATAGGCATCGCCGCAACCGGTTGGGTCGATCGTCTTGTCCGGCTGGACAGCGGGAATGACCATGCGCTGGCCTTCCGCGTAGATCGCGGAGCCGTTCGCAGCCAGGGTAACGATCAGCGCCTTGACCTCGCCAGCCAGCGACTCAAGGTTGCGCCCAGTTCGTTCGCAGAGCAATTTTGCTTCGTAATCATTGACCGTCACGTAATCGGCGAGTTTCAGGAAATTCAGCAATTCCTCGCCACTGAACATGGGCAATCCCTGACCGGGGTCGAAAACAAAAGGTATGCCCGCATCGCGGAACTCCACGGCGTGCGCCAACATGCCGTTGCGTCCGTCGGGCGAGATGATCCCCAGGGATATACCCTTTGCATCGGCGACGTGATTGGCGTGCGAATGATTCATGGCGCCAGGGTGAAAGGCGGTGATTTGATTGTCGTCGAGATCGGTCGTGATGAAAGCCTGCGCCGTGAACGCTCCGGGAATTTCGCGCAGATAGCGGGCATCGATACCGAGTTTTTTGAGGCGTTGCAGATAAGGCTCACAGTCCTCACCGACGGTGGCCATGATCTGTGGCTTGCCACCGAGAAGCTGGAGGTTGTAGGCAATGTTGCCGGCACAGCCGCCGAACTCGCGGCGCATGTCGGGGACGAGAAAGGAAACGTTGAGGATGTGAATCTGCTCGGGGAGGATGTGATTCTGGAACTGGTCGTGGAACACCATGATGGTGTCGTAGGCAATGGAACCGCAAATGAGAGTTGTCATAGTCGTTATGGATAGAAGACGTAAAGTCGATAGCCCGACGCCGGCACACTGCTGGCGTCGATGTTGAGCGCCACCGCTGCATCGGCGCGGGCGGCAAAGCCGGTCGGAGGTGGAACAGTCGGCAGATATTCGGTGGGCGCAAAGGCCCGGCGTACCAGTGGCTGGTCCTGGGTATCCGTCAAGGTTAGTTCGAGATGAGGATATTCCTGGGCGAAGTCGGCGCGGTTCTTCAATGTCGCAGAAAGATGCAAGCGGCCTTTTCGCGGACTGTCCGGATTGAGATCGGAGGCCTCGATGCTAACCAGTTCTATGCGCCGCGGCAGCGACATTTCGCAACCGATCTGCTCGCAACTGCCGGCAAGATACGGCTGCAGTTGCGGGTATTGTATTGCCAGTTCGACGCGGTAAAACAACGCGGCTTGACCGACCAGCAGGGCCGCAAACAAAACGCCCAGCACAACCCAGGGCCAGCTCGGTGGCTGGCGCGGCGGTTCGTGCAGCAAGGGTTCCATGGCCGGCGCGGGCCGGGTCTGCTGCTCGGTGAGGAGCGGCTCGGCAACGGGCAGTGCCGTAATGATCGCTTCGTCATGATCGGGCGCCGGCGCCTCCAGCGCTGCCGGCAGCGCCGGTTCGTCGGCAAGGGTTGCGCTGTCGGCACTGCGGTGTTCGAGGAAAACCGGCAAACTCTCCGCTGCAGGGGCGTCGTCTCCTGCCGTGGTTGCGAGCGGTTCCGGGGCCGTTTGCATTACCGTCGCCGGATCCTTGGCAAAGGCAGCATCTTCGTCCTCTTCCGCCGCAGGAGCCGGCTGCGCGGCAGGTTCGCCAATCGGGACCGCCCCGGCTGGGTCGGCTGGATCAACGATTGGCGGCGCAGTCTGTTCGGCCCGCTGCTCAATCTGCTGCTCGGATGTCACTGAAGCACTAGGGGCTGGCTCGGACGTAGGCGGCGAAACCAAATGCGCCGACACATTTTCGATCAGGGCATCGATCGCATTGAAAACGCGATTGCAGCGACCGCAGCGCACCCGCCCCTGACGTGCCTTGAGCTGGTCCGGATTGACGCGAAATACCGTCGCACACTCCGGGCAGCGTGTCAGCATCATGGCAGACGAGCTCCGCGACGTCCTTCGAGCCGGACCCAGCCATCCCGCTCGGCGCCAACCTGCAGATCGAGAAAAGGTGCATAGACAGCGCACACCTGGTCCGCTTGTGTGGTCAGTATGCCGGCCAAGGCAAGCCAGCCCCCGGGCGCCAGCCGTGCCGCCAGCAGCGGTGCCAGCAGGCACAGTGGATTGGTAAGAATGTTGGCAACCACAATGTCGAATGCCTCGTGCAGTTCCTGGCGCGAATGGCGCAACTCGATCACGACCTCATTACGTTGGGCATTATCGCGCGCCGCGACCAAGGCACTGTCGTCGATATCGACACCGACGACACGGCTGGCGCCCAGTCGGGATGCTGCCAGCCCGAGAATGCCGGAACCGCAGCCGTAGTCCAGCACCGTAGCACCAGGAACCACCTTTTCACTGAGCCATTCGAGGCAGAGGTGGGTGGTCGGATGGGAGCCAGTACCGAAGGCCATTCCCGGGTCGAGGACGAGATTGATGGCCGCCGGATCCGGTGCCTGGTGCCATGAGGGCACGATCCACAAGCGCTCATTGATGCGGATCGGCGCGAACTGCGACTGGGTCAATTGCACCCAGTTCTGCTCGGCAACTTCGACGATCTCTATATCGATGACAGGGGCCAGACCAGCATCGCGCAGTGCCGCGGCGACGCGCGCATGCACGTCATCGCTGGGCTCGAAAAGGGCGACGACCCGGCTGTTCTCCCACAGCGGGGTGGCCGGACTGCCCGGCTCGCCGAATTGCGGAGTTTCGCGATCGGTACCGGCGTCGGCATCTTCGACACTGACCGACAAAGCACCTTGCGCGAGCAGCGCATCGGAGAGTGCCTCGGCATGCGTGGCGGCGGCGGGAAGCGCTACTGAGAGCCACATACCGGGACTGCCTGGCTCACTTACCCTTGACCGCCTCTTCACGAGCCGCCAATTTTTCTTCCAGATAATGAATGCTGGTGCCGCCCTCGACGAAGCGGGCGTCATGCATCAACTCCTGATGCAGCGGGATATTTGTCTTGATTCCTTGCACGGCCATTTCGGACAAGGCGATACGCATCCGACGAATCGCCTGCTCCCGCGTATCGCCGTAAGCAATCACTTTACCGATCATGGAATCGTAGTGCGGTGGCACCGTGTAGCCCTGATAAATGTGCGAATCGACGCGGATGCCGGGACCGCCCGGCGGGTGGTAGGACTCGATGCGGCCAGGGGACGGAGTAAATTTGAACGGGTCCTCGGCATTGATGCGGCACTCGACGGCATGACCCTTGAGGTTGACGTCGCGCTGACGAAACCACAACTTCTCGCCGGCGGCAATGCGGATCTGCGACTGGACGATGTCGATACCGGTAACCAGTTCGGTCACCGGGTGTTCGACTTGCACCCGGGTGTTCATCTCGATGAAATAGAACTCGCCATTCTCGTAGAGAAACTCGAAGGTGCCGGCGCCACGGTAGTTGATCTTGCGGCAGGCCTCTGCACAGCGCTCGCCGACCCGGGTGAGCTGACGGCGGTTGAGGCCCGGAGCCGGTGCCTCTTCGATGACTTTCTGGTGCCGACGTTGCATCGAGCAGTCGCGCTCGCCTAGCCAAACTGCATTCTTGAAAGTATCGGCGAGCACCTGGATCTCGATGTGCCGCGGGTGCTCGAGAAACTTCTCCATATATACGGTGGGATTGCCAAACGCTGCGCCGGCTTCGGATCGTGTCATCGCCACCGCGTTGAGCAGCGCCGCCTCGGTGTGCACGACGCGCATGCCACGGCCACCACCACCACCGGCCGCCTTGATGATGATCGGATAGGCGACGGCGCGGGCGATTTTGATGATCTCCTTGCCGTCCTCGGGCAAAGCGCCTTCGGATCCGGGTACACAGGGCACGCCGGCGACCTTCATGGCATTTTTGGCGCTGACCTTGTCGCCCATCAGGCGAATGGTCTCGGGACGCGGGCCGATGAAGACAAACCCGGATTTTTCGACTCTCTCTGCGAAATCGGCGTTTTCGGAAAGAAACCCGTAACCCGGATGCACGGCTTCGGCATCGGTCACTTCTGCCGCAGAAATGATGGCCGGGATATTCAGATAACTTTGCGCGGAAGGCGCCGGCCCGATACAAACAGACTCGTCGGCAAGCTTCACATACTTTGCCTCGGTGTCTGCTTCGGAATGCACAACGACTGTCTTGATGCCCAATTCGCGGCAGGCGCGCTGAATGCGCAGGGCAATCTCGCCGCGATTGGCGATCAGGATTTTCTCGAACATGGGCATGGCAGGATCAGCCGATCACGAACATCGGCTGCCCGTATTCGACGGGCTGGCCATTTTCGACCAGGATTCGCTTGATCGTGCCGCTGGCATCGGCCTCGATCTCGTTCATCAGTTTCATGGCTTCGATAATGCACAAGGTATCGCCCTCCTTGACTACCGCCCCGACTTCGACGAAAGCCGCGGCACCCGGGCTGCCGGAACGGTAGAAGGTTCCTACCATCGGCGCCTTGAGGACATGACCGTCGGGCTCAGCCGGAATCGCCGCTTCAACAGGAACGGCAATGGCCGGCAAAGGCGCAGCCGCTTGCTGAGGCGCATTCATCATCACGGTCGTGCCGGTTGAGGCGGCCGGATGCTTGGCGATACGGATTCTTTCCTCGCCCTCGCTGATCTCCAACTCCGATATGCCCGAATTCTGGACAAGGTCGATCAACGTCTTGAGTTTTCGCAAATCCATGTGGTTTCCTTTCGCAATGGCCGGACAATGTCGCGACCTTTGATGACCATCCGCGCCGAAGTTCAGTCCTGGAGTTCAGTCTTGGCTAAGGCGGGCGAGCGCCGCCTCCAAGGCCAATTGATATCCCTGCGCGCCGAGACCGGCGATGACGCCGACGGCAATGTCCGAAAAATAAGAGTGATGGCGAAATGCCTCGCGTGCATGCACGTTGGACAGATGCACCTCAATGAATGGGATCGCCACCGCACTGAGTGCATCGCGCAGCGCCACACTGGTATGCGTATACGCGGCCGGATTGATGATGATGAACTCGACTCCTTCCGCTGCGGCAGCCTGCACCCGATTGATAAGTTCGCCTTCGCTATTGCTTTGGAATGTCTCAAGGCGCACTGCGGCTGCGCGAGCACGTGCTTCCATTGATTCATGAATGTCCGCAAGGGTAGCCCGTCCGTAAACCCCCGGTTCGCGCCTTCCGAGCAGGTTCAAATTGGGTCCCTGCAGCACCAGAATGCGCGCTGCACTGCCAGTTGGATCTTCACTTTTGCTGCTTTTTCGGTTCGCCATGGCTGCAAGTTTGCCGCAATTAGGTTAAGTTTGTCCAGCGTTACAACATTTCAGCAAGTTGCCGCTCGACTTCCGGTTCGCTCATGCGCCCGACTTTTGCCAGTCGCAAGTGTCCAGTTCGATCAATAAACACAGTGAACGGAAGCCCCTCGGTGGAGTTGCCCAGTTCCGCCGTCAGGCTCATTGCATCAAGCTCGGCCACCGCCAAAGGATAATCAACAGGGAATTCCTTTTGAAATTGCACTATCTTGTCCGCATCATCAACTCCGATACCGACAAATTGAACGCCGTTGTCTGCATATTTCTTCTGTAGCCGCGAAAAACCGGGCATCTCCTCACGGCATGGCGGACACCAGGTTGCCCAAAAATTGACGACCAGCACCTTGCCTGACCATTGCTTCAGACTGAGTGGCCGCCCTTGCAGATCCGCATAGTCTTTCGTCATCAACCGGGTCAGAGCGGCGCCACTAGTGCTAGTCGGGGATTCGGTTACGATCCGGGCGGCCGTTGCCGGAGCTGTCGCACCTGAGCTTGCCGGCGGTGCGCCCGACAGTTTATAACCAAGCCATCCGGCGGCAATTGCGGCGAATATGGCGCCAATTACGGCTAAACCACGGTTCAATTTCCAATCTCCTCAAGCAGCTCCGCAACGACGCTGGTGCGAGCCCGGTGCGCGCTGCGGCCGGTGTGGGGGTTCTTCCGCCGCTGTCGTTCGGCGTCGGCGGGATAGATGGACAGCAGTACCGGGTCGCCGCCCCAGTCGAGTCGCAAACGGGCCTCGGGAGCGTCCGGACCCAGCCGGTGATTTTCCGCCAGATCGAACGGCAGCTGGTGTGAAAGCAGGAAAATCTCGACCTCCTTGGCGCTGTCGGCAAACACATCGATCTCTGCTTCCGCGTAGCGTCCGGCGGTGCCATCGAGCACAGCGCCCGTCAGGTAAGGTCGGAAGTCCTCAAGCAAGCGCATGACCTGAAGGGCAATGCCGCGCAACTCCCGGAGGCGTTGCCGCTGCTCGTCTTCCTGGAAGATCGACTGGTAGGCACGAAGTTCCGACTGGATCTCGTCATTGGTCGGCAGCGCCTCGCCCTGACCGGCACCCAACTGACGAGCAGCCTTGCGCTTGGCGGAGCCGTAGTCGCCGATGCCTTCCTCCGCCATCAGGCGGGCGGCGGCGCTGGCGATCGCACGGCGCAATCCGCTGTCGGGACGCGGTGCTGGCTTGCTGCTACGGGGCATGGTCGGTCAGCCGGATCGGCGGGTTAAAATGCGCGCCGCCATTCTACACAACGGGACAGTCGGTCCATGCACATTCACATCCTCGGCATTTGCGGCACTTTCATGGGTGGCATTGCCCTGTTGGCGCGTTCAGCCGGGCATCGCGTGAGCGGCTGCGATGCCAACGTCTATCCGCCGATGAGCACACAGCTGGCTGCTCAGGGGATCGCCCTGATCGAAGGTTACGCTGCCGATCAAGTTGGTTTAAAGCCGGATATCTTTGTCGTCGGCAACGCGCTATCTCGTGGGAATCCGCTGCTGGAAGCGATTCTCGACAACAATTTGTCCTATGTATCCGGGCCCCAGTGGCTCGCTGAGCACATCCTCCACGGTAAATGGGTACTTGCCGTGGCTGGTACGCATGGCAAAACGACTACGACATCCTTGCTGGCCTGGATCCTCGAAGATGCCGGCCTTGACCCGGGCTTTCTGGTCGGCGGCGTACCACTGAATTTCGGTGTTTCGGCGCGACTTACCGATTCGCCGTTTTTCGTCATCGAAGCAGACGAATATGACGCGGCGTTTTGTGACAAGCGTTCAAAGTTCGTTCACTATCGTCCGCGAACCGCAATTCTCAATAACCTGGAACTCGATCATGCCGATATCTTCGCTGATCTGGCGGCGATCGAGACCCAATTTCATCACCTGATACGAACCATCCCGCGCCATGGACTGATCGTCAGCAACGCCGCCGAGACGTCGCTCGACAGGGTTCTGGCGCGCGGCTGCTGGACGCCAGTCGAGCGATTCAATCATGTCGAGGGCTGGCACGCCGATGCAGTCGCAGCGGACGGTAGCTTCGACATCACACTCGCCGGACAATCGGTCGGCCGAGCCAACTGCCCACTCAGTGGCGCCCATAACCGTGCAAATGTCATCGCCGCACTAGTGGCAGCGCGCCACGCTGGCGTCCCGCTCGCAACCGGCATCGCCGCTGTTGAACGGTTCAAGAGCATCCGCCGCCGGCTGGAAATCCGCGGCGAAGTTCGCGGCGTCATCGTCTATGACGATTTCGCCCACCATCCAACCGCGATTTCAGCCACGATCGCCGGCCTGCGCGAACGCATCGGAGCCTCCCGTATTCTGGCGGTGCTTGAGCCTCGGTCCAATACAATGAAACTGGGCATCATGAAGGCGCAATTACCGGAAAGCCTGAGCGCCGCCGATCAGATTTACTGCTACACGGCAAATCTCGGTTGGGATGCCACTGAGGCTTTGGCTCCACTTGGTTCACGAGCGCACTGTTTTGACGATCTGGCGGCATTGGTAGCCGCCGTCACCAAAACGGCGCAGCCTGGCGACCACGTGCTGGTGATGAGCAACGGTGCATTTGTCGGCGTCCATCAAAAGTTGTTGGATGCAATGGCACAATTTGTACCTTGAGCCTCAAAACAGGCCAATCACGTGACATGATGCGTAGTCTTTTGCACATGCTGCAGGCTTTGTGCTTGAGCGTCTTGCTGGCTGCTTGCGACCAAGGAAGTCAGTTTCTCGCCGCCGACGTTACCGGGGCAGATTTCGGGCGCGATTTCGCCCTTGCCGCAACCGATGGCAAAATCCGCCAGCTATCCGACTTCAAGGGAAAAGCGGTCGTTGTCTTCTTCGGCTATACGCAATGCCCTGACGTCTGCCCGACAACGCTGGGCACGATGGCGCAAGTCTTGCAATTGTTGGGAAGCGACGCGAGCCGGGTGCAAGTGATCTTTGTCACCGTCGACCCAGAGCGCGACACTGCCGCCCTTCTCGAGCAATACGTGCCCGCTTTTCACCCGAGCTTTCTGGGATTGCGCGGCGACGCCGAAGCCACTCGAAAAGTCCTGCAGGAATTCCGAGTTTTCGCGCAAAAGAAACCGGGGCAGGCCAACGGCCAATACACAGTCGACCATACCGCCCAAGACTACGTGTTCGATCCCCGGGGCCGACTTCGCCTGATCGTCAAATATGGAACGGCAGCGGATTCGATCGCGGCCGACCTGCGCCACCTCCTCAATGGAGCATAAAAAAGCCGGGCTATACCCGGCCGAGCGATCTTCTCGTGAGTTTCAGCTTGGGGCAAGAAGACCGCGCATTTTTTGCAGCGCCTTGGTCTCGATCTGGCGAATGCGTTCGGCAGAAACGCCATATTGATCAGCCAATTCGTGCAGCGTCGCAACGTCTTCGCCATCTTCGACCAACCAGCGCCGCCGAACAATGTCTCGGCTACGCTCGTCAAGTCCGTCCAGCGCATGGCGCAAACCCTGATCCTGCAGACGATCGTACTCGTTGCGCTCAATGACTGAGGTCGGTTCGGTGGACGCGTCTGCGGCGAGATAGGCAATCGGCGCGAAGCGCTCGTCTTCGTCGTCGGAATTAGACTCGAGCGCAATATCCTGGCCGCCCAGACGGGTTTCCATTTCGACGACTTCCTCGGGTTTAACACCGAGCGATTTGGCGACAGCCTTGACTTCCTCGGGGCCCAGGGTCGCCAAGCTCTTTTTCATGCCGCGCAGATTGAAGAAAAGCTTGCGTTGCGATTTCGTCGTGGCGATCTTGACCAGTCGCCAGTTCTTGAGGATGTACTCGTGTATTTCCGCCTTGATCCAGTGGATGGCGAACGACACCAGGCGCACCCCGCGATCCGGGTCAAAACGCTTGACGGCCTTCATCAGGCCGATATTGCCTTCCTGAATCAGATCGGCGTGTGGCAAACCGTAACCCAGATAACCACGGGCTGTGGAAATCACCAGCCGCAAGTGCGACAACACCAACTGGCGCGCCGCATCGACATCGCCGTCATCGCGCAGGCGACGGGCCAATGCCACTTCCTGTTGCTCGGTCAAAAGAGGAAACCGATTCGCCGACTGGATGTAATTGTCCAGGCTACCAACCGTCGACGGCAGCGAAAAAGTGAGAGCAGTAGTCATGAATTGAACCTCCTTGACAGAGATTTTAGCACTCTCGGTGCGAGAGTGCTAACGCAAGATCCGGCTCCCGAAAATCTTGAATCAGCCCACACCGCTCACTTCATTATCACCCGGACGATGTTGCGAATGAGGAACCCGGTACCCACCAGA
>CAISUK010000576.1 GCA_903888645.1 uncultured Pseudomonadota bacterium
ATCAATACGCTTCGCAAGTCGATGGGTTGGATCAGCCTGAGAACCTTTGGTGAATCGACAAGAATTTCAATTCGTTCCATTTCAATGGGAGTTGCAGTGAATCACTTAAGTTTGAGAGCAAAGCTCTGGATTCTAGGTATTTCGGCGTGCTTGGGTTGTCTCACCATCAGCATCGTGACGGTATGGCATGCCAATCGGGGCAAGGAAATGTTGCTGGACTTCGTCGACAATGTCATTGTCTTGAATCGCTCGGCGAATCTGGCTTATACCCAGGGCCTGCAAATGGGCCAGGCCCTGAGAAATATTCTGCTCGACCCATCGAACAAGACCGCCTATCAAAATTTCGATGATGCAGACAAGAAGTTCGGCAGCGAGATGTCACGGATCCGTGATCATTTGGGCAAGACCGACTCGGCCGCTACGACGGCCCAAACCCTTACAGCCGCGATCGAAAAATGGCGCCCTGCTCAACAGCAAGTTCTCGCCCTAGTGCAACAGGGGAAAATTGGCGATGCAACCAGCGCCCTTGTCGCCCAGGAAACGCCGGCCTGGCGCAACGTCAAATCCGAACTATTGGATATCGTAAAGCGATCAGAAGAGGAGTCGACGCGGCGTCAAGAGGGGCTGATCGAGCAATATCAACGATCCAATATTTTTGCGTGGGTCATTGCGTTGATAGCGATTGTGTCAGTGGCCGTCGTTACATCGCTCGTCGGACTGTCAATTTTCTCCCAGATTGGCGCAGAGCCTTCCGAAGCTTCATCGTTTCTTGGTTCCATTGCGCAGGGCGACTTGACGCGTCAAATCATTACATCGTCAAAGTCGCAGGAAAGCATCATTGCCAAGCTCGCCAAAATGCAACTGGAATTGCGCCGCGTGATCAGCGATGTCAATTTGAATGCCGAGGCGGTGATCAACGAAGGTGACCGATTGCGTTCCGGTTCGGATTCGCTGGCAAGGATTGCCGAAGACCAGTCTGCATCTGCCTCGGCGATAGCGGCTGCGGTCGAGGAACTGACGGTAAGCATCAATGCCATGTCGGACGGCGCGTCGGACACCAGTCGCTTGGCTGCGCATTCCGAGCAAAAAGCCGAAGATGGGCTGACTGCGGTATCTCAAGCCGGGGCGACAATGCAGAGAGTTTCGCAAAGCATGGATTTGTCATCCATCAAGATGAACGAGTTGTCCACCAACGTGCATAGCATCAGCGGTATCGTCAACACGATCCGGGACATTGCCGACCAGACTAATCTTCTTGCGCTTAACGCGGCAATCGAAGCCGCGCGGGCAGGAGAACAGGGGCGCGGTTTTGCCGTGGTAGCCGATGAAGTCAGGAAACTGGCCGAACGAACAACCGGTTCCACCCAGGAAATTGGCATCATCGTCGCCGACATTCAGGAGCGGACCGAGGCGGTCGTGTCGGCCATGACGGAGGCGAGAGACCTCGCCACAACCGGGACCAACCAAACCGACGCGGTAAAGTCCGCGGTAACCGAGTTGAGCAATGCCGCGTCTGAGGTTAGCCGTGCGATTGAACAAATCGATAGCGGATTGAAAGAGCAAAGCGCCGCCAGTTCGGATATTGCCCAGCGTGTCGAACAGATTGCCCGGGGCACCGAAGAAACCCAAGCCGCATCGGCAGCCGCCAAGTCTCAATCAGGAACCTTGTCCGAGACATCGCACTTGATGAAGTCCGCAATCAACAAATTCAGGCTGGCTTGAATCTGCCTCTTAGCGGCCGAGAAATGCGTTGACCACTTCCAGGCGCTGGAGGTCCAGTTCGCCGCAGGCTGCCGCTAGGGACAAGGCTGACAACATGACTTGGTAGTGGGCGCGTAGCAGGTTGTTCTTGACGCCATAGAAGGCTTGTTGGGCGTTGAGCACGTCCGAGGTGGTGCGAGCACCCAGTTCCTGGCCGGTTTGTGTCGCATCGAGCTTGCTGCCGGCCGAGACGACACCTTGTTGATAGGCGTGAATCTGCTGCAGGCCGGTTTGCATGGCGAGGTAAGCCGAACGTACGCGCTGTGCGATAACCTGCCGCGTCGCCTCACTCTCCAATCGCGCCTTGTCTGCCAGCGCGATAGCCTCGGTCTCTTTAGCCGCGCGCATGCCGCCGGTGAATAGCGGCAAGTTGAGCTGCACACCGAGCCAGCCAGTGCGATTGCTGGTGTAAGCCGAACCTGCGGCATTATTCCCATCAATGAGTTCATGGCCGTACTGCGCCACCAGATCAACCGACGCCGATCCGGCCAGGCGATGCTTTTCGATTTCCTGTGCTGCGATCTCCTGCCCGAGGCCACTCATCTGCACCTTGGGATTCTGCGCCATGGCCTTGGCGATCAAGGCTGGCAGATCGCTTTGCCGCAGGCCATCGAGCGTGATTCCATCGCGCAGACGGGCCAACCCGGTAGCCGGCAATCCGGTCAGATCTGAAAACAGCGCGCGCTTCAACTCCAGATCGGAGGACACCGCTGCTTCTTCGGCCAATACCCCATCGAAACTCGCCTGCGCTTCGTGCATGTCGGTCGAGGCGCTCTTGCCGATGCGGAATTTCTCCTTGGCGATGTCGAGCGATTCCTGCACGGCGCGCTTGTG
>CAISUK010000577.1 GCA_903888645.1 uncultured Pseudomonadota bacterium
ACAAGCGCGCCGCCTTCAACACACGCTGGAACGTCTATCTCGAGGGTGAGTTCGACAAGGGCGCGGCGGAACGCTTACAGCAAGAATTGGCACAAATCGGCAATGCCGGCGCCGATGTGTTTCTCGATTCGCCTGGCGGCAGCCTGGCCGCCGGCATTCAGGTGGGTACCCTGCTGCGTCAGTTCGGCGCCAATACCAGCGTTGGCAAACCCGGCTCGCGTAATTCCAGCGGCGAGCCGGGCCGCTGCTTCAGCGCCTGCTCGATGGCTTTCCTGGGCGGCGTCTATCGCTACGTACCGCCCGGCTCGGCGTTCGGTGTGCATCGGGCATGGACGACGGCGCGCTCGGACCAGGATTTCGACGGCGGGCAAATCGTCGCCGCGCGAATTTCCAGCTACCTCAAGCAAATGGGCATCGACTCGGACCTGTTCAATCTCATGGTCAGCGTCGGCAAGGACCAGATCTATGTACTGACTGCCGAAGAATTGCGCGCTCTGCATGTGATCAATGACGGCAAATTGCCGGCACAGTGGTCAGCAGAATCGACCAGCGAAGGTCCGGCTCTGGTCGGTTCGCAGCAGACCGCCAACGGCCCGGGCAAAGCCAGTTTCACCTGCAAGCACGGCACCGTGATTTTTCGTTCGACCTATCGTCCGGGCAGCAATGGCGCATCGAGCGCCTCCGCTGCCGCGCTGGCTGCTGCGATCGCTGGTGGACAGTGGGCGCACACCTTGATGGTCGACGGCAGCGCCATTGCGCTTGACGCACCGACGGCGATCGACGCCGCGGGCGGCTCGCTCAACGCCACTTTTGCCTTGAGCGCCGATAATTTGGCACCGCTGGCCGGCGCCATGGTAACGGTCGGCCATGCGATGCAGGGGTTGCGCGGCGATCCGGGCAGCCTCGGCTACGCCATCGACCTCGATGCAACGACAGCGGCCAAATTCCGCGGGTTCCTCGACTACTGCGCCACGACTCAATGAGGCGGAGAGACGCTGTCGAGATGTTGTCCCGTTACAGCTTCCGCGCACTACCTGCCAGCGCCGAGGTGCCAGTTCAGCGAAACTCGATGATCGCCTGATCGACGGCGAGACTCTCGCCCGGCTTGGCCAGAAGCTTGTCCACAACGCAATCCTGCTCGGCTTTGAGGACGTTTTCCATCTTCATCGCTTCGATTTTCGCCAGGATTTCGCCGGCCTTCACTTCCTGCCCGGGCGCCACAGCGATCTGCGTGAGCAGGCCGGGCATCGGCGAGAGCAGGAACTTTGACAGATCGGGCGGCGCCTTGTGCGGCATAAGCGCCTGCAAAGCAGCGGCTTGGGCGGTCAACACCATCAGGTCCACCTGGGTGCCACAATGGAAAAGGCGATAGCGCAAACCACGCCGCTCGACCTGCATGCAGAACGATTCACCGTTGATCGTGCCCTCGTAAAGCGGCTGGCCAAATTGCCACGGCGAGCGAATCTCATGGATTTCACCGGCATAAGCGACTTTGAATCCGCCGCTGACCGGCGTTGCTTTGACCGGATGCTGGACGCCGCCGAGCAGGACCACAAAGTCGTCGCCGGGAACGTACTCGTGCCCTGGCAATTGGCCGCTGATCGAGGCATTTCGTTCCAGGTAGCGGCGATGGATGGCGGCGCCGACAACGATCAGGATGGCCGGATCGTCATGGATGACATCCTCGGCATTGAAACCCTTCGGATATTCCTCGGCGATCAGGCCGGTATTGAAGTTGCCGTTGACGAAGCGCTGGTTGCGCATCAGTGCCGACTGGAAGGCAATGTTGGAGGAGACACCGCGAATGACGAATTTATTGAGCGCGTCGCGCATCCGGGCGATCGCCTGCTCGCGGCTGGCAGCATGCACGATCAACTTGGCGATCATCGAATCGTAGTACATCGAGATCTCGCCGCCCTCGTAGACGCCGGTGTCGACGCGCACCTGACCCGGCACTTCGGCAGGCGGCGCAAATTTGACGAGACGGCCGATCGAGGGCAGGAAGTTGCGGAACGGATCTTCAGCGTTGATGCGGCACTCCATCGCCCATCCATTCAATTGCAAATCGCTTTGCGTGAAAGTCAGTTTTTCCCCGGCGGCGACGCGGATCATCTGTTCGACCAGATCGAGACCGGTGATCAGTTCGGTGACCGGATGTTCAACCTGTAGTCGCGTATTCATTTCCAGGAAGTAGAACGAGCGATCCTTGCCGACGACGAACTCGACGGTCCCGGCCGATTCGTAGTTAACCGCCTTGGCCAGGGCGACTGCCTGCTCGCCCATGGCCTTGCGGGTGGCTTCGTCAAGGAACGGTGACGGCGCCTCCTCGATCACCTTCTGGTGGCGGCGCTGCAACGAGCATTCGCGTTCCCAGAGGTAAAGCGTGTTGCCGCGGCTGTCACCGAGCACCTGGATCTCGATATGGCGCGGTTCTTCGACGTACTTCTCGATGAAGACGCGGTCGTCGCCGAAACTATTGCGCGCCTCGTTCTTGCACGAGGTGAAACCCTCGAACGTTTCCTTGTCGTTAAAGGCGACACGCAGGCCCTTGCCGCCACCGCCGGCGGACGCCTTGATCATCACCGGGTAGCCGATGCCAGCGGCGATCTCCACCGCCTGTTCGGCGGTATCGATGACATCCGTGTAGCCGGGAATGGTCGTGACATGGGCGGCCATGGCCAACTTCTTCGACGCGATCTTGTCGCCCATGGCCTTGATGGAATGGGCCTTCGGGCCGATGAATACTATCCCGGCGTTCTCCAGCCGCTCGCAGAATCCGGCATTCTCGGAAAGGAAACCGTACCCCGGATGAACCGCTTCCGCACCGGTCTCCTTGCAGGCGGCAATGATCTTGTCGATCATCAGATAGGACTCTTTCGACGGCGGCGGCCCGATGCAGACGGCCTCGTCGGCCATTTCCACATGCATCGCATCGCGATCCGCCTCGGAAAAAACGGCGACCGTCTTGATGCCCATCTTGCGGGCGGTCTTGATAACGCGGCAGGCAATTTCGCCGCGGTTGGCAATCAGGATTTTCTTGAACATTTGAATACCTCAGTCCGGGTATGGGCTATGACCGATTTGGCGCGCGAAGCGCAAGGCGGCAAGGAGTCTGCGACGAGCCAGTGCTATTGCACGGCGAGGAGCAGGCGACGCGGCCAACGCAGCGATTCACGATGCCAAACTCGGTCAGAGGGGAATGTTGCCGTGCTTGCGCCACGGATTTTCCAACTTCTTGTTCTTCAGCATGGCCAGCGAGCGGGCGATGCGCTTGCGCGTTTCACGGGGCTGGATGACATCGTCAATGAAGCCGCGGGCGCCGGCGACGAAGGGATTGGCGAACTTGGCCTTGTATTCGGCTTCGCGGTCGGCCAGCTTGGCCGGATCACTCTTCTCCTCGCGGAAGATGATTTCCACCGCCCCTTTCGGCCCCATCACCGCGATTTCCGCCGAGGGCCAGGCGAAATTGACATCGCCGCGCAAATGCTTCGACGACATCACGTCGTAGGCACCGCCGTAGGCTTTACGGGTAATCACGGTAACTTTCGGCACCGTACATTCGGCGTAGGCGTAGAGCAGCTTGGAGCCGTGCTTGATGATGCCCCCATATTCCTGCGATGTGCCGGGCATGAAGCCGGGCACATCGACAAAAGTGATCACCGGTATGTTGAAGGCGTCACAAAAGCGAACGAAGCGCGCCGCCTTCAACGACGACTTGATGTCGAGACAGCCGGCCAGCACCATCGGCTGATTGGCGACAATGCCGATGGTGTGGCCTTCGATACGGGCGAAGCCGATCAAGATGTTCTTAGCATAGTCCGGCTGCAATTCGAAGAAGTCGCAATCATCGACGATCTTGATGATGAGTTCCTTCATGTCGTAAGCCTTGTTGGGGCTGTCCGGCACCAGGGTGTCCAACGACATATCCAGGCGGTCGGCCGGATCCTGGGTTGGCCGCACCGGCGGCTTTTCGCGGTTGTTGAGCGGCAGGTAATTGAAGAAGCGGCGCAACATGAGCAGCGCATCGACATCGTTTTCAAAGGCAAGGTCGGCCACGCCGGATTTCGTGTTGTGGGTCACCGCGCCGCCCAACTCCTCTGCGGTCACCTCCTCATGGGTCACTGTCCTGACCACTTCCGGGCCGGTGACGAACATGTAGGATGAATCCTTGACCATGAAGATGAAGTCGGTCATCGCCGGGCTGTACACGGCGCCCCCGGCGCACGGCCCCATGATCAGGGAAATCTGCGGCACGACGCCCGACGCCAGCACATTGCGCTGAAATACGTCGGCGTAGCCGCCGAGGGAAGCGACGCCTTCCTGGATGCGCGCGCCACCCGAGTCGTTGAGGCCGATCACCGGCACGCCGACCTTGATGGCGTGATCCATCACCTTGCAGATCTTTTCGGCGTGAGTTTCGGAAAGCGAACCGCCGAGCACCGTGAAATCCTGCGAGAAGACGAACACCATGCGGCCGTTGATGGTGCCATAGCCGATGACAACGCCGTCGCCGGGAATCTTGTCCTCGGCCATGCCGAAGTCGGTGCAGCGGTGCTCGACGAACATGTCCCATTCCTCGAAGGAACCGGGATCGAGCAACAGTTCGATGCGCTCGCGGGCGGTCAGCTTGCCCTTTTTGTGCTGCGCATCGATACGCTTCTGGCCACCGCCGAGGCGGGCCTTTTCACGCTTATCGTCGAGTTGGTGAATGATGTCGTACATGCTTTACCTCCCTGAAACGTCAATCGAAACAAGAAAACTAGAAATTGCGATTCATCAATCCGAGCAAGCGGTGCGCCGCCACTGCGGGAGTAATACCACCGGCTTCGACAGCCGCTGCCAGCTCGGGCAACAGGCCCCGCACACCGGGATGGTTGCGGAAGCGCTCGTGCAATCCGAAGTCGATCAAGTCCCACATCCAAGCCAGTGCCTGGTGACGGCGCTTTGCTTCAAATTCGCCCGATGCACTCATGGCAGCGTGATAGCTTTCGATGACCTGCCAAAATGCCTCGATACCCTCGCGTTTGATCGCCGAGAGCTTCAGCACCGGCGGCGTCCAATGCGCCGAATGTGGGCGCAGTAAGGTCATCGCCGAGCGCATCTGGCTGGCGGCAAGGTCGGCGGCATGCGGATCGAGATCGGCCTTGTTGAAGACCACCAAGTCGGCCAACTCGACGATGCCCTTCTTGATCGCCTGCAGATCGTCGCCAGCGTTGGGCAATTGCAGTAGGCAGAAAATATCGGTCATGCCGGCGACGGCGGTTTCGGACTGTCCGACCCCGACGGTCTCGACAATGATCACGTCGAACCCTGCCGCTTCGCAGACCAGCAGCGCCTCGCGCGTCTTGTCGGCCACACCGCCCAGCGAGCCGGATGATGGCGAAGGCCGGATGAACGCTTCATCGCGCACCGACAGTTGCTCCATGCGCGTCTTGTCACCGAGGATGGAACCGCCGGAGATGCTCGACGACGGATCGACCGCCAGCACCGCGAGGCGATGACCGCGTTCGATGAGGTGCAGGCCGAGCACTTCGATAAAGGTCGACTTGCCGACGCCCGGCACGCCGGAGATGCCAAGCCGGATCGACTTGCCCGTGTGCGGCAGCAGCGCGTCGAGCACTGCATGGGCGCGTTCCCGGTGATCGGCGCGGGTGGACTCGAGCAGCGTGATGGTCTTGGCCAGCGCCCGGCGATTGCGGCTGAGGACGCCGTCAATTAGGGACTGATCGGCAGCGCTGTCGGCAATGTCTCTGACGGCCGGGGATTCGGGGGAACCCATGCTCAAGGCATTCTCGGCGAGCTATCGGGCAAAATCCATCAAACCGACGCAGCTTCCTGCGCCGCCCGGATCGCCCGCAGCACTTCATGGGCGCATTGCGGAATCGGCGTGCCGGGTCCGAAAATGCCCTTGGCGCCGGCGGCGAAAAGAAATTCGTAATCCTGGGCCGGCACGACGCCGCCGACGAAAACGATGATGTCATTGGCGCCCTGCTCGTCCAGCGCCTTGATCAGGGCCGGTACCAGGGTTTTGTGACCGGCGGCCAGCGTTGAAACGCCAACGGCATGGACGTCGTTCTCGATGGCCTGGCGGGCAGCTTCTTCCGGTGTCTGGAACAGCGGCCCGATATCGACGTCGAAGCCGAGGTCGGCGAAGGCTGTCGCAACCACCTTGGCACCACGGTCGTGGCCGTCCTGGCCGAGCTTGGCGACCATGATGCGCGGCCGGCGGCCG
>CAISUK010000578.1 GCA_903888645.1 uncultured Pseudomonadota bacterium
AAAAGCTCCACCTTGCTGAGCCCTTCATACATCCCCTCAAGCATCGCGTAAGCGGCCTGAGGTTTGCGACTGTGCTGCTTCGGGCGAGCCTCCCGCAGCAACGAACTGTGGCGGGCGGCCATCGGAATTCGCGGCGGTTTGCCACGTGTCGCCAGCAAAATAATCTCGTGCTGGTTGCCGAAATACTGACCCAATCCAGGCCGCTCCTTATCCCAGACTGCCGAGGTCTTAAACTCAAAACCCCACGCCTTTACCACTTCCAACCCTTGCGGCAGAAGACTCGGCGGCACCCACATGACCAGCACCGCATCCTTTTCCGCCATCTGCGCAACTTGCATTTCGCAGATTGCCTTCAGCTTCATCGTCGGATACCCCACCTCCGTTTCTTTCATGTAGTTCCAAGGAGGGTCGGCATAGACAAGCCCGAACCGCTCCCCCGTCGGCTTCAGCGGCACATTCTTCTTTCGTACCCCCTCCACCACTTCCTTCTTCACCGCCACCTTCGCGGCGTCCAACCTTTTGACCGTGGCATTGGCGAGCTGCACCAGGCCGCCGTCGGTCATTTTGTTAAAGTCACGACCAAGGTTGCCCTTGTCCGCTGCGATTTTGGCGGCGTTAATCACTTCCAGCCGCCCCTCGCTGACCACTTGCACGAGCGATTCATTGCCCGAGTCCAACACCTTCTTTGCCCTTTGCAGGGAATCTGGCGACGTGCCGCAAAGTCTTGCTGCTTTCCCCTGTGTGACCCCAGTCGAGGACTGATTTGCCCCAACCTTCGTCGTTGTCAAACGGGCGGCAATCATCGCCTTCTGACTCAGCGTGAGGTGCCTGCGGTGGAAATTGAGGCTGACGACTGTTTCCTCCACCGACCCGACCAGCTTCCTGACCACTTTGACCTTCGGAGCGATGTCCAGCTCCTGGCAGGCCCGATAACGCTCGCGGCCATCGACAATCAAGCCCTCGAAAACGATGATGGGCTCTCGCTGACCGTGGGTTTGGATATCCCGCTTCAGGTCTTTGAAATCGGCTTCCGCGATCCTCGGCATGAATGCCGTGTCTGGATGGGCCGACAGATTGGTCACACTGTTGTTGCTTGTGCTGCTTTTTTGAACATTCGTTGCCATGCTGAATTTCCTTTTAAGTGATGTGGCACATGCCACGGTTCGCATCATGAACGTTAAAGAAATCATGTTCCAGAACAAGAAATTCGGCATTTCGTGACACTATTGCTATAATCCGCCAACAGCCCGGAGAACCCCATGCCCGCAGGACGCCCGAAACGCTCTCCCCTCGAAAAAATCAAGACCCACGCGTGGATGGCGTGGGTGATGGAGACATCAGGACAGACCAGCGCCTACGGCGTCGCCAAGCTGTTCGATGCCGCGCAGGAAAAGCGTTTCGACAAATACAGGCGCGGCGTCGTATCGCCGAACATCACGACGCTGAAACTGGTGGAGAAGCGGTTTCCGGGCACCCGCCGCATCTACACCGAGGGGCCGACAGCGCGCGTGCCGCTCTGGCCTGCCATCGAGGGCACCGTGGAAACCGCGTGGCGCTCACTGGTTATCTATGACGCGAGGTTCGAAGCCATGCGGCTGCTCGGCACCGAGTTAGCCGCCCGAGCCGCCTATCTCACAGAAAGGCACTTCGGCGTCACCGTCAAGGCCGACCTGATGGCATGGCAGAAGGGGCTGGAGAAAAATGTCGTGACCCTGCATTTCGACGACCAGATCGCGAAGGGCACATTTGCTTTCACGCTCGACGAGCTTGCCGCCTTGATTGCCTTGTGGCGGACGAGCATGTTCGCGGGTGGCGCGACGATCGAGTTGCGTTATTTCCTCATGGGGCTTTATCCGAACGTCCTACCGCGACTCCTTGCGCCCTGGCACATCGAAGCCAAGGACTTCATCCATCATCTCGAAGTGCTGGAACGGGCCGACGTCCTGCAGAACGAGGACATCGCCCCCATGCCTGCCGCCGATCCCGCCAAGCCGCCCACGGGCTGGTAGCCGCTTGCCGCGCGTGTGGCATCCGCCGATTTGACTTCGGCCCAAGGGCGCGCTTGTCTGTTGGCATCACCACAACGACAAGGATCGCCCATGCAGGCCCGTACAAGGTTCCGCCTCTCTCCCGTCGCCGCCGCCTCGACGCATCGCACGCAACGCCAGCGCGAATGGCTCCAACGGTGGCGGGCGTGGGGCAGGCCGGATCTGTCGCCAGAAATCATTGTCGGGTGTCGCAACGACGGTTGCCTCATGGCGCGATTCGGCAGCAGCGAGATCACCGCCACGCTGGTCGATCAGCTCGACGACTGCGCGGGTGAATATATTTCCGAAGTCGAGGTGGCCGCCTACGGCGAAACCCTGTGGCTCTACCTCGCGTCGCTCAGTCCGATTCGCGCGGGCTTCCACGAAGGCCACCTGACGTTTCGCGCGGGCAGACGGCAACACTTCTGCGACCTTATGATGAAACTCTGCAACGCCGTGAATCGCATTCACTTCGACGCCGCGAACCAGCACGCCGACGTGGAGGCCATGAAGGCGCTGGGCTTCCTTCCCGACCTCGGCCAGATCGTCGCCACCCTGGAAGGCCGCATTCTGACGAAAGCGGCATCCCGTACCCCATCGGGATTCTCGCTTCGCTCGAAACCCTCCCACCTCTGACAGGCGGTGCTTGACTCCCGCGCTCGGGCGCGAGAGTGTGAAGAAGCAGGAGGGTAGGTAACAAGCTATGTCATTCAAGGTGAATCACTTTGAACGACGCTCGCCCTTCGGGACAAAAACCACGAGAGGTCACCATGAGCCGCCCTGTCTTGCCGCTGTCCGCGTTGAAGGTGCCTGTCAGCACCTACCTCACCCCCGCCGAAAAGGCGGCGGTGACAGACAAGGCGACGGCGGCGCACCTGACCCTCGCCGCGTTCGTGCGTCGCGCCACGCTCGGCCAGCGGGTGCATGCCGTGCCGACAGGCAACGCCCGAAAATGGGCGGAACTCGCCCGCACCACGGCGGCGCTCTCCAATCTCGCCAAGCACGCCAACGCCGACGCCAAACGCCTGCGTGAGCAGGGCGGTGAGGGCATCGTCGTCCTCGACGTGCCGCCCGACCTGCTGGCCGCCTTGCGGGCCGAGGTCGAGGCCCTGCGGCGCGAACTGCTCGGCATGGGAGGCAGCCCATGATCGGCAAGCTCACCAAGGGCAAATCCTACCGTTCCGCCGCCGAATATTTGATGCACGGCAGCCACGGCGAATCACCCAATCGCGGCATCCTTGTCGACACCAATCTCACCGGCGACACGCCGCGCGAATGGGCCAAGGAAATCGCCGCCTATCGCCGCCTGCGTCCGAGTCTCGGCAAAGCCGTGTTCCACGTCTCGCTCTCGCCCTCCGAAGCCGACCGCACGTTGAGCGACGGGGACTGGCAGGCCATCGCCCGCACCTACCTCGACGGCATGGGCTTCGAAGGCTGCCCCTTCGTCGCCGTCCTGCATCGCGACACCGACCACCCGCATCTGCATCTTCTCGCCGTGCGCATCCGGCCTGATGGCAGCGTCGTGTCCGACGCCAAGGATTACCAGCGTTCCGAAACCCTCATCCGCCAGATCGAACGGGACTGGCGCCTGGAGGCTGTCGCCCCCTCCCGTCTCAACAAGAAAAAGGAGCACATCATGCCCATCGACAAAATCCCCACCAACACCGTCAGCCCCGAGGCCCGCCAGGCCATCCTCGAATCGCGGCTGGCCGAGGCCAGCGCCGAGGCCGAAGCCCTGCTCACGGGTAAGCCGCGACACGTCGCCCCGAGCCTCGAAGTCCCTGCCGCCGATACCGACAAGCGCAAACGCGAATACAAGCGGCAGTTGCTCGAAGAAGCCTATCGGCAGGCCATCAACGACACATTCCTCGACCAGATTCGCTTCATCCGTCCGAGCGGCGGCAGTCTCTCGATTCATAGCAAGGACGGCGGCAGGCTGCAGGACAGCGGCGACAAGGTGGTGGCCTACGGCATGAGCGACGACATGGCGGCCGAGAGGCTGATCGAGATGGCGATGCTGAAAGGGCTCGACTCCATCGTGCTTCGCGGCAGCGACGCCTTTCTGCGGCGCGCGATGGCGATTGCCTTGCAAAAGGGATTGAGCGTCTGCCCGCTCGACGAGCATCAGTTGCGAATCTGGCTTTCGGTGCAGCAGGGCGACGGCGACAAGGCGCCTGCCGCACAGGCGGCACCCGCCGTCATTCCCATGCCGCCACCCGCGCCGCCTGCCGCTCCTGCGGCACCCGACCCGCTGGCGAAATATCGCCCGAAGCCGCCCAATCCACTTGACATGTTGTCCGGTCCCGGTAGGTTCAATCGGCGTCTTGACGAACGAAGGGGCGACAGCGGCAACGGCACTCCGCCCGCGCCCATTAAGCCCACCTTCCGACGCAAGCCGTAATGACAAAGCCAACCACAACAGGGAGACAACACCATGACCACAACGAGCACATCCAAGGGAAGTTACATTTCTTTCAACAGCGACGAACAGGAACGGCTCGGCGGGGCCGACTTCGAAGAGATCGCGCTGTATTTCTTCCTGAAGCAGAAGTCGAACTTCCGCACGGGCGCCTTCGGCACCTTCAAGAACCTGCGATTCACTTACGGCGATCTGTGTGCCGCGCTGCATCGGCCCGCAGGCCCGAACCACCCCGAGCGGGATTTCGACGTGGCCCACGTCGTTTCCCTGCTCGTCGCCCTCGAAGGCATGGGGCTGGTGGCGAATCGCGCCGTCACGGAGGAGCGGCTGACGATGGAACTGCCGATCTCGCGGAAGTGGCCGCAACCGAAATCCCCGCTTCCCGAATCGGCGCCTGCCGCCCGGGCGGTAGCCGCGACGCCGACAACGACCGAGGCCGTCGATTTGCGCGACTCCCTGCCTGCCGATTTCTTCGATTCTCCTTCGGCATCGAGCGGTTCCTCTCCTCTCCCCCCTTCAGTAATGATCATTACTGACAGTAATGAATCCTCTCTCTTGAAGACTTGTACTGACCCAACACAGGAGAAGTCCGAAGCCCTGACCCTGGAAGCTCTCTGGCAGGAATCGGAAGCGGAGGCGCGGAAGCCGAAATCCCTATCCATCCATCCGCAAATAATCGCCGACGCGCCGCTGGCGGACGAGGTGGAGGACATCGACGACATCGTGTTGCCCGACGAAACCGAAGACGAGATTGAAACGGCGGCGGGCGGTGCACCGACCCGGTGGATCGATGACGACAAAATCGACGCGCCCGATTTCGACGAATGGAGGGAAATGCTTGCCTACCGCAGGAGCGGCAGCCTGCCCGAGAGCGAATGCGCCGAGCATCACGCGCCGCGAGGCGGCGAGTGAGGACGAGGCATCAACCGACGGGCGGCGGCGACTTCCGCCGCCTGTTGCGCTATTCCTGTCCCCAACCCATCACGGAGGCAGGCCATGCACGACATCCGCAGACAAATCACCGAACAGATCGTGGCGGCCATCGAGAAGGGTGTTCCGCCGTGGCGAAAGGGTTGGACGACGACGGGCGGGCTTCACTACAACGACCACTCGGGCAAGCCCTATCGCGGCATCAATCAAATCCTCCTTGCAATCGCAACCGCCGACGCGACGGTGGCGCCACAGTCAGACGCCAGGTGGCTCACGTTGAAGCAGGCCAACGCCAGGGGGCTGAAAGTGAGGAAGGGCGCCAAGGCGGCTCAGATCGTGCGCATGGTGGAGGTCGAGAAATCGGCCCCGACCAAGGACGGCGACGACGTGCTGGCCGAGGACAAGGAAAAGCGGCTTGTGATGAAGCTGTTCCATGTCTTCAACGGCAGCCAGATCGAAGGGCTGGAACCGTTGCCGCCGAAGGAGAACAAGGTGCGGCCCGTGGAGGCGGCGGACGCCATCGTGGCGGGGATGAAGGCCACGGGCCTCACCATTTTGCACGGCGGCAATACGGCATCGTATTTCGAGAAGCTGGACACGGTGCGTGTGCCCGAGCAGTCAGCATTCAAGAGCACGGAGGACTATTACTCGACCCTCCTTCATGAGGTCGCACATAGCACGGGCGCCGACAAGCGGTTGAAGCGGCTGCATCGCAACGCGCGTTTCGGGTCATCGCAATATGCCCTTGAAGAGTTGGTCGCCGAGGTCAGCGCCGCCATGGCGTGCGGCCAGGTGGGCATGGAACTGGGGCCGACCCACATCGCGAATCATGCGAGCTATTTGGCGAGTTGGCTGGAATGCTTGAAGGCCGACAAGAATGCGATTTTTGTGGCGGCCGGAGCGGCGGAACGGGCCTGCGAATATATGCGGGGGCATGCCTTGGTGGTGGCGCCGAAGGTCGAGGCGGATAGCAGCAAAGTCGAACGGTCAGAGCCTGAGCAGGCGCGGATGCCAAAAAGCAGGCGGGGCATGAGGATGTAGGTTGGTACGGCAGCGGATGGAAAGAGCCGAGAGCAAACTGTAGCGCTTGACCATTTCACTGATCAGGCTGATACTTTGAGGCAGAATGCGATATGAATCAAGTCTCATGCATCTGCAAATAGAAGATCAGAAGTTCCAGTAGCAACGCGTATTTGGAGAAATCATTATGGACAATACAGCCAAAGCAATCGTTCTCTTTGCGCTCTTAGCGGGTCCAGTGGTGTGTCACGCGGAGGACAGCAACGTAGACCCATCAATGTCTTGCTTTGCTTCACTTGAAAGTAAGCCCGAACTAAAGGCACTTAAAGGAAGAATTGCGCTGTCTGATGTTCGCAAGCAGACCATAGAAATGCTAGCGAACGGTAAGAAGCCGACAAAGTCGGAGAAAGCTGCTATTTCGGTCTGGGTGACTTCGGTAGAACAGTGTGTTGCGGATGGGAGTAGTTGGCGGCAACAAGCAAATCCACCGCAAGCCAATGCTCTGTTTGTCCAATATTTCGCCGACTTGAAATCGTTAGCTGCCGATCTGTATTCCGGAAAAATAAGCTATGGCAATTTCGCAAAGGGCAGGGCCTCTTTTGGAGCCAAGCTGATCAGTGATCTTACCGATGTAAATCAGAAGGTCATGGCACAACGTAAGGCTCAAGAGGATGAACTGAGAGCGCAACAAGAAAGACGCGATCAACAAGCAAGAGAGGATCAACGCCGCCAACAAGAATTCGCTGCACAACAACAGCAACAACAAGAGATGATCAAGCAGCAACGAATAGCGCAGCAGCGTCAGGCCGCATTGGCTCAACAGCAATTGCAGCAACAGCAACAGGCACAATACCAACAACAGATGCAGCAAAATTACCAACAGCAGATGCAAAGCAATGATGAGTGGTTGAGAAGCACAACATCGGCACTTCGTTCGCCAACTACAACAAATACCGATTGCACCCGAGACTACAATGGCAACATTCACTGCACATCGAGATAGTAGGTAGGATTAAGAAGTAGCTGACGAATGCGGCATCACTCGCTCAACCAGAGCGCATTTCTAAAATTGTTATTAGCTAATCCTCTGTCTTTGCGCCAACCCATTTTCCCGCATTGGATTGAGTCTTCCCATGCCACTCTTGAAGACAGACGCCATCGCAAGGCTTCAGCGCGAGCATCCCACAATTGAACTCAGGTCAGAGACAACTCACTTTGCAAACATCAACGCCAGGAAGAATGTGTGGTGGTATGACATCCCACTCAACAAGGTTACTTCAGGGCATCATGCTGTTTTGAACTTACTGGCATATGACTGCCGTACCGATGAACTGCATCATCTGGTCGTGCCAACAAAACACTTTAGCGACAGTTTGAATAAGCTGGTCGTTCGTCGAGATAGAGGCACCATTAGTCTGGAACTGTCAGCCGGCAAATCGGACTTCCTACAGGATGTTCGGTCTCGTGGGGGAGGAATTCAATTTGCTCGGTTCCGGCAGAGCTAGCCGAATGGCGAGAAGCCATTCCGACCTCGAGAGCCTAAACGCTATTCGTTAGCCCTTATGAGCCAGCACCAAATTTCATCACTGCCGCCGGACGAAAATGCGGTTGTCACCGCCATATGCAGCCACTTATGTGCTGATGGCTTCGAGATCGAGCAACATTTGAGCACCACCGAGCGTGGAGTTGACGTAGTCGCCGAGCACCCTCAAACGAAAATCCGTGTATTTGTTGAGGCCAAGGGCGGCACTAGCTCCAGAAAAGATAGCGAACGTTACGGCAAACCGTACACGTCATCGCAAGTCTTTGATCGTGTTGCCAAGGGAATATTTACTTGCCTTCAGCTACGCACAAAAAATCCGGAAAAGAATTCCGTTCGCGTTATTCTTGCCATTCCTGAAAAGCCCGATCACTTTAAACGGTATATCGCCGCCGTTTCTCCGAGCCTAGACTCTGCCGGCATTGAAGTTTGGTTCGCAAAAGAAAGTCTGCTGTGAGGCGCAGGGCTAACGAATAAGGTTAGATCGTGATCGCGAAGCGAGCCACGATCTGAACCGTTTGTTGGACGAGCCCGGTCCTGAGGGGCGATTGGGCCGCACAGTAGATATGTATTTTGGAAGTATCTCAGCTTGAGGCTTTGCCGGGA
>CAISUK010000579.1 GCA_903888645.1 uncultured Pseudomonadota bacterium
CGGCCGGGCCGGCGAGCACGATGCGATAACCGAGTTTCCTGAGGCGGCTCAATTCGGCGCTATCGTCCCGGCCGCTATGCCATCGACAAAGAAGGATGGCTTGACTCGCTGGAATGCGCTCGGCTGTCGCTGCGTCGAAACCGGCAGGATCGTCGATTGGCAGGATGCAGGGAAACGATGCAAGCGCCTCACCCAGACCCAGATCGCTGAAGAGACTCGCCATGGCAGCCAGAGTATCCCCGCCGCCGCCGATGCCGACTGTCAGTGCCACCCAGCAATGCTTGGCATCGGCAACAGGTTGCAGGGTCACGACCGGAAAGTCGTCAGGTTTGGGTGTGCTTGCCGTCATTGGTCCGCATTCTTGAGCATCCCATCTATTTCGTCACAATACCGCGGCAGTTTAGCGGGGAATCAGCGCATGCTGTCGGCCGACCACGACAATAATAGGTCATTTGAATAAATCTCGCTGCCTGTTTCCGTGACCACGGCATCGAGTGGAATATCCTGCGGTTCAGGATGAATGGTTTCTGCCCTTGCCAGTTCGAAGCCGATCGCCGCTGGCCTCCAGCCGGCGAGGCAAGTCCAGAGATGGCGCTCGATCCGACAAGAAAAGTTGGCATGGTCCTGCGCCGAAAGGTTTTCGCGGGTGCCGATGCGTTGTCGCCGCATCAATGCGCGAGAACTCGTGCTTATTGGGGCGTTTTCCATGCGCGGCGGGGATGAGGGCATGTGCTACTCTCGGATGTCGAAAGACAATGGTCCGAATATAAACGATGAAGCAGCTACTCTGTGTTTTCTTGCTGGCGCCTTTTCTGGCGATCGCCGCGCGCGGCGACATGTCGAGCACACCGCCGAAACAAGCCATTGCGGCAAGCGGCGACGAGAAAGTCATGGCAGCTCACGACGCCTTTCGCAACGGCGAACAAGTGAAGCTCGGGCGGGTGGCGCAAACCGTCGGCGGCCACGAATTGGCACCCTGGGTCGAGTACTGGCAGTTGCGCCTCAAGCTGGAGAACGGCGACACAGCCGGCATTGGCGAATTTCTCGCGCGCAATGGCGGCACCTATCTGGCCGAGAAGCTGCGTGCCGACTGGTTGAAGCAGCTGGGAAAACAACAGCAATGGAGCGAGTTTTCGGCCGCTTATCCAGCCCTGCTGCAGCCCGATCAGGAGATCGCCTGCGATGGCCTGCAGGCACGCCTGGTCGAACAGCATGATCGCACCGCGCTCGACGAGGCACGACCTTTGTGGTTTGCCGCGCTCGAGTTACCCGACGCCTGCCAGCCGTTGATGGATACATTGCGCAAGGAGGGCCGACTGAACGACGACGATGTCTGGATGCGCGTGCGCAGGTTACTTGAAATCAGCAAGATCAAACCGGCGTATGGCGCTGCCGCGTATCTGCCGAAGGGCGCCGGACCTGAGCTGAAGACGCTGGACAGCGTTGTCGAGAAACCGAAGCGGTATCTCGACAAATTGCCATCGGCATTCGCCGAGCCCAGGGCAAACCGTGAAATGGCCCTATTTGCACTGCAGCGTCTGGCGCGCCTGGATCCGCTCGCGGCCGCCTTGCAACTCAAGCGCATCGAAGCAAACTTCCCGGATGCCGACCGAGCCTATGCGTGGACTCAGATCGCCTGGTTCGGCGCTAGGAATCATCAGCCGGAAGCGTTGGACTGGTATGCAATGGCCGACAAGGCCGCGCTGAGCGACGAACAATTGGCATGGAAGGCGCGCGCCGCCTTGCGCGTCGGCGACTGGCCGACGCTGAATCGTGCGATCGAGCAAATGCCTTTGTCGCTGGCTGCTCAGCCAGAATGGATTTACTGGAAAGGCCGTGCGCTCGCCGCCCTTGGTCGAAACGAGGAAGGCCAGGCGTATTACGCGCGCATAGTCGGTCAGGCGACCTTCTATGGCAATCTGGCCGCTGAAGAACTCGGGCTGCCGATCGCCTTGCCGCCGCGAGCAGCAGCGCCGGGCGACAATGAATTGGCGCAGGCCGCCGCCAATCCCGGCTTGCGCCGCGCCCTTGCCCTGATGCGGATCGATTTGCGTGCCGAGGGCGTGCGCGAGTGGAACTGGGCGGTACGCGACATGAACGACCGACAACTGCTCGCCGCGGCCGAACTGGCGCGGCGTGCCGAAGTATTCGACCGCGCCATCAATGCCGCCGAACGCACGATTGTCGAACACGACTATTCGCTGCGCTACTTGGCGCCATTCCGCGACACCATTGACACCAAGGCGCGCGAACTGTCGCTTGACAGCAGCTGGATCTATGGCTTGATGCGCCAGGAATCGCGCTTTGTCACCCAGGCGCGCTCCGGCGTGGGTGCCAAGGGTTTGATGCAGCTGATGCCGGCGACGGCACGCTTTGTGGCGAAGAAGATCGGTCTGTCCGGTTTCCGCGCCAGCCAGGTCAATGACATGGATGTCAATGTCACGCTCGGGACGAGTTACATGCGCATGGTCCTCGATGCGTTCGATAACCAGCCCGTGCTGGCCTCTGCAGCCTATAACGCCGGCCCGGCACGTGCCCGCAAATGGCGCGCCGACCGTCCCATCGAAGGCGCCATCTACGTCGAGACGATACCGTTTAGCGAGACGCGCGATTACGTCAAGAAGGTGATGAACAACGCGGTGTATTACTCGATGCTATTTGAAGAAAAGCCGCAGTCGTTGAAGCTCCGGCTCGGCGTCATCGGCCCGCGCAAAGGCAGCGACAGCGCTGCCGAAGACCTTCCTTGAACTTCCTTAGATAGCTCAAGTGAGTGTGCGCGATGTTTTGTTGATCGGCGGATCGGGATTCGTCGGCAGCCATCTCGTCCATCGACTCGCCGCGCGCGGCCTCAATGTTCGGGTGCCAACGCGACACCGCGATCGCGCCAAGCACTTGCTGGTGTTTCCGACAGTTACGGTGGTCGAGGCAGATGTACACAGTGCTGCGACTTTGCCCGGGCTCATGGATGGTCAGGATGCGGTGATCAATCTGGTGGGCATACTCCAGGGCGGCATCGGTTCGCCCTATGGCGCTGGCTTTGCCCGTGCCCACGTCGAGTTGCCGCAGAAGATCATCGCGGCGATGCAGCGCGCTGGCATACGGCGGTTGCTGCACATGTCGGCGTTGCAGGCCGCGATGGACGCGCCATCCGGCTATTTGCGCTCCAAGGCCGCGGCTGAAACGGCGGTGTGCGCCAGCGGACTCGATTTCACCATGTTCCGACCGTCGGTCATCTTCGGTGACGGCGATGCCTTCCTCACCATGTTTGCGAAGCTGCTCGCGATCGCTCCGGTGATACCGCTCGCCTGCCCCGATGCGCGTTTCCAGCCGGTCTGGGCGGACGACGTCACCGCCGCGATGGACGAAGCCTTGAGCCGCCAGGAGGCGATCGACCAGACCTACGATCTCTGCGGACCGAAGCAATACACCCTGCGCGAGCTGGTCGCCTATGCTGGCGAGATCAGCGGGCACCGTCGTCCCATCATCGGCTTGCCTAGTGGCATTGCCTATATTCAGGCACTGGCGATGGAGTTCGTACCCGGCGGACCGATGAGCCGCGACAACTACTATTCGATGCAGTTGCCCAGCGTCTGTGCCACGGGTTGCGGGCTGCCCTTTGGCCGTCAGGCGACGGCGCTCGAAGCGGTGGCTCCAGGCTACCTCAGAGATGGTCGCTGGCGGTCTGGCAACGACCGCTATCGGCAGGTTGCACGCAGGTAGAATCGGCAATCAGGATTTCGTGTTTGATTCTTCGCATTGCAGCGCGCAATGCCATCCGCGTGTAGTTTGTGGTGAAACTGGCGGTCTCCAACCGGCGATAAGGCAATGCTTATGCGACCAGCCCAATTCTTTGGTTTCCTCACTGGTGACGTAACAACCACTGGTCAAACCTACCAGTTCGGCTCGCGCTCGGGCGTCGCGGTTATCTTATGTATTGAGAGGTCGGCGCCGTCATATTCTTCTTCCGGGTCAAGGCGGAGTCCGATCGCTGTTCTGAGCAGGCTGTACACGACAGTACTGCCAACCAGCGCGATGGCGATACCCAGCGAGGTACCGGCAACCTGGCTCATCAGGCTGACGCCGCCGATGCCGCCCAGGACTTTGCTGCCGAAGATGCCGGCGGCGATGCCGCCCCAGGTGCCGCAGAGCCCGTGGAGTGGCCAGACACCGAGTACGTCGTCGATCTTCCAGCGATTCTGTGTCAGGGTGAACATGACGACAAAGAGTGCGGCGGCGACGCCACCGACAAACAGCGAGCCGATTGGGTGCATGACGTCGGAACCGGCGCAAACAGCGACCAGGCCGGCCAGCGGGCCGTTGTGGGCGAAGCCGGGATCGTTCTTGCCCAACACAATTGCTACCAAGGTGCCGCCGACCATCGCCATCAGCGAATTGAGGGCGACCAGGCCGGAGATCTTGTCCAGAGTCTGGGCGCTCATGACGTTGAAGCCGAACCAGCCGACGATCAGTATCCATGCGCCAAGCGCGAGAAAAGGAATGGAGGAGGGTGGGTGCGCCGAAATCGTCCCCTGCTTGGTATAGCGGCCGCGGCGGGCGCCAAGCAGCACCACTGCTGGCAGGGCGACCCAGCCGCCGACCGCGTGCACCACCACCGAGCCGGCGAAGTCGTGAAACTCTGCGCCGAAGGTACCTTTGAGCCAGCCCTGGATGCCGAAAGCCTGGTTCCAGGCGATGCCTTCGAAGAACGGATAGACGAAGCCGACGATCAGAAAAGTGGCCGCCATTTGCGGATAAAAGCGGGCACGTTCGGCGATGCCGCCGGAGACGATGGCCGGAATCGCCGCGGCGAAGGTCAGCAGAAAGAAGAATTTGGTCAGTTCATAGCCGCTTTTTTGCGCCAGCGTTGCCGCATCGGCAAAGAAATTGACGCCGTAGGCAATGGTGTAGCCGACGAAAAAATAGGCCAACGTCGACACCGCAAAGTCGGCGAGGATCTTGACCAGCGCATTGACCTGATTCTTCTTGCGCACCGTGCCGAGTTCGAGAAAGGCGAACCCGGCATGCATGGC
>CAISUK010000580.1 GCA_903888645.1 uncultured Pseudomonadota bacterium
CCGAACTCGAAGCGTTGCTGAAGCCGATCGAGACCTTGTTTGTGGTCGACGCGATGCTCGGCCAGGATGCCGTCAATACCGCCAAGGCATTCAATGAAGCGCTGCCATTGACGGGCATTATCCTGACCAAGCTCGATGGCGATGCCCGTGGCGGTGCTGCCCTTTCGGTGCGCCACGTTACCAACAAACCGCTCAAGTACGTTGGCGTCGGCGAAAAGCTGACAGGTCTCGAGGAGTTCCATCCCGAGCGCATGGCCGCACGCATTCTCGGCATGGGTGACATTCTTGGGCTGGTCGAGGATGCCCAGCGGGGCGTCGATCAGGACAAGGCCCAGGAGTTCGCCAAGAAGATCAAGGCAGGCAAGGGTTTCGACTTGAACGATTTCAAGGAGCAGATTGGCCAGATGCGCAAGATGGGTGGAATGTCGGCGCTGCTGGAGAAACTGCCGGCACAGTTTGCTCAGGCCGCCCAGCAAGCCGGCGGCGCCGCCGAGGAACAGAAAATCCGGCGTATCGAGGGCATCATCGATTCGATGACGCCCACCGAGCGCATCAAGCCGGAAATCATCAAGGCGAGCCGCAAGCGCCGCATCGCCACGGGTGCCGGGGTGCCGGTGCAAGAGGTCAATCGCCTGCTGAATCAGTTCGAGCAGACTCAGAAAATGATGAAGCAGTTTTCCAAGGGCGGTATGCAGAAGATGATGCGCGGCATGAAGGGCATGATTCCCGGGCTGCGCTGATCTAGCTGGGTTGGCCTACCCGGGCGACCACGCCCACTGCCTTTGCCAGGCGCCGCGCACCATATTTGGATACTCCGGTTGGCCGAGACTGCCGTTGTAGCGCCCCAGCGCACGGTACAGATCGCCTTTCTCGATATCCAGGTAATAACGAAGAATCGTGCAACCGTAGCGTAAATTGATGCGCAGGTGGAAGAGGTCATGTCCCTTCTGCCCGATCAAGCCGACCCAGAAGGGCATCACCTGCATGTAGCCGCGGGCCCCCGCCGACGAAACGGCATATTTGCGGAAACCGCTCTCTACCTGGATCAGACCCAGTACCAGTTGCGGATCCAGACCGGCGCGCTTGGCTTCATAGTAAATTGCCTTGAGCAACTCCAGGCGGCCGGCGCGATCGGGAACGCGTTTTTCAAGACGTCGCGACATTTCCGCCAACCATGCGATCTTTTCGTCGGCAGTGGCGAAAGGTGGTTCCGGGGTGGCCCGGTCGGAAACGCTTTCGTGCAGTGCCGCCCGCACACTGGCGGCGAGTGGTTCGTATTGCTGGGTGCCGGCAAACGTAGGCCCGCTACTCAGCAGCAGCGTTGCCGCCAAGACATGACTCAGGCGCACACTCGTTGCTGCAAAAACTCGAGAATTTCAGCGGCCGGGACCATGGTCGCCTCGCTGTCGCGACGGCCCTTGTATTCGAACTTGCCTTCCTTGAGACCGCGCTCGCCGACCACCACTCGATGCGGAACACCGACCAGTTCCCAATCGGCAAACATGACGCCAGGGCGCTCGTCACGGTTATCGAGAACGACGTCGACGCCGGCCTTGGCAAGATTCGCGTGCAGTTCGTCGGCGGCCGTTCGCACTGCGTCGGACTTGGCGTAACCCATGGGCACGATCACTACCGCAAACGGCGCCATCGCCACCGGCCAACAAATGCCGCGGTCATCGAAATTCTGTTCGATGGCGGCGCCGACAATTCGCGACACGCCAATGCCATAACAGCCCATTTCCATGACCTGCGGCTGGCCCTGATCGTTGAGAAAAGTACACTTCATGGCTTCCGAGTACTTCGTTCGCAACTGGAAAATGTGACCGACTTCGATGCCGCGACATAGCTGCAGCGTTCCCTTGCCATCTGGCGAGGGGTCGCCGGCGACGACATTGCGAATGTCGGCGACCAGTGAGGGTTCGCCGATGTCGCGGCCCCAATTCACCCCGGTCAGGTGAAAACCTTCCTCGTTGGCGCCACAGACGAAATTCGCCATGACCGCGACAGTGCGGTCGGCGATCACGCGGACATTCGCGCCGACGCCAACGGGACCGATGTATCCCGGCTTGCAGCCAAGAAACTCTTCCACTTCGGCGTCGCTGGCGAAACGGAATGGGTCAAGCCCGGGCAACTTGGCGGCCTTGATCTCGTTCAGTGTATGGTCACCCCGCACGAGCAGCAGCGCAAAATCACGTCGACCGTCGGCTTCATGCATGACAGCGATGGCCTTGACGGTTTGCTGGATCGATACGCCGAGGAAGATTGCGACATCCTCGCATCGAGTGCGATTGGGTGTCGCGACCTTGGTCATTGCCAAGGTGGAAAGATCTCTTTCGCTAGCAGGCGCGACCGCCTCGGCCAGCTCTATGTTGGCGGCATAATCGGAATCGGGACAAAAGGCGATGGCGTCCTCGCCGGAATCGGCCAGGACGTGGAACTCATGCGAGCCGGTTCCGCCGATGGATCCAGTGTCGGCGGCGACGGCGCGGAAGCCGAGGCCGAGCCGGCTGAAGATGCGCGAGTAGGTGTCGTGCATATTGCAGTATTCGCGTTCGAGGTCAGCATAACTGGCATGGAAGGAATAGCCGTCCTTCATCAGAAACTCGCGGCCACGCATCACCCCGAAGCGGGGCCGGATCTCGTCGCGAAACTTGGTTTGAATCTGGTAGAAATGCCGCGGCAGCTGTCGGTAACTCCTGATCTCGCGGCGCGCGATGTCGGTGACGACCTCTTCGTGTGTCGGCCCGATGACGAAGTCGCGCTGGTGCCGGTCTTTCAAACGCAGCAATTCGGGACCGTACTTTTCCCATCGCGAGGTTTCTTGCCAGAGTTCCGCCGGAATCACCGCCGGCATCAGCAGTTCGACGGCACCGGCACTGTCCATTTCCTCGCGAACCACCGCTTCGACTTTGCGCAACACGCGCAGTCCCATGGGCATCCAGCTGTAAATTCCGCCAGCCAGGCGCTTGATGAGTCCGGCGCGAAGCATGAGTTGATGCGAGACGATCTCGGCGTCGGAAGGGGCTTCCTTGAGCGTGGCAATGAAGAACTGCGAAGCGCGCATGGCGTTGTCCAGGAGCGAAAAACGGCGATTTTACCGTGTGACAAAGCTTGCTGCGGCGCTTTCCTCGCCTGACGAATTGTGAAAGAATCCGCCGCAGTCAAACATTGGAAGGTAGCAACATCATGCTCGACCGTGAAGGCTATCGCCCGAACGTCGGCATCATTCTGGCCAACAGCCATAACGAGGTCTTCTGGGGCAAACGGATTCGCGAACATTCCTGGCAGTTCCCGCAAGGGGGCATCAATCGGGGTGAAACTCCCGAGCAGGCAATGTACCGCGAGCTTCATGAGGAAGTCGGATTGCGGCCGGAGCATGTCCACGTTCTCGGGCGCACGCGCGATTGGCTTCGCTATGACGTGCCGAAGCAGTGGATTCGCCGGGAGTGGCGAACCACCTACAAAGGGCAGAAACAGATATGGTTTCTGCTGCGTCTGGTCGGCCGCGATTCCGATGTCTGCTTGCGCGCCAGCGATCACCCCGAGTTCGATGCCTGGCGCTGGAGCGAATACTGGGTGCCGCTCGACGCCGTGATCGAGTTCAAGCGTGGCGTATACGAGCGGGCACTCACCGAACTGGCCCGCCACCTGTTTCACCATGCGGCCGAGCGCAAGCCGGGCTGGATTCATGCCGAGGATATGAGCAATGGCTGAACGGCGCTGGTCGCGTTGGTCGATGCTTCTCGCCTGCCTTTTAATGGTGCACGCAAAAGCAGAGTTGACCGGCCGCAGCGTCGATGCTGGGGATCAGCCGAAATCAGCGGATGCCGAATGGATTTTGCCTGCGGTGCCGCAGAGCGCCAGCCTCATCGAGTTTTATGTCAGTGCGGCGGCGACCAACCACTTTTTCATCGATGGCGCGACACTTGGCGTCAGCGATGATGGCGTCGTGCGCTACGTCCTCGTTGTCAAGACGGCGGGCGGTGCGACCAATGTCACTTTCGAGGGCATGCGCTGCAGCACCGGCGAATACCGGATTTTCGCCTCGGGACATGCCGATGGCACGTGGATAAAGTCCCGCAGCGAAGCCTGGCGACCGATTGAAAACAAGATGGTCAACCGCCATCATGCCGCCTTGAGTCGAGAGTTTTTCTGTGCCGACGGCATACCCATCGCCACTGCCGAGCAGGGTCGGGACGTTCTGCACCGCGGCGGCAATCCGCGCACGGCCAACTGAGCGCTGGCTGCGAGAAAACGGGGGAATCATCCTGGACAAACTGATCATCGAATTCGACAAGGCGCTGCGAACCGTATTTGCGCCGGCGCCGACTTCGCGCGCTTTACCGGGCAGCGATTTGGCCGACGGGGATTTGAGCGAAGAAGACCGACGTCACGTGGCTGCGCTGATGCGTGTCAATCATTGCGGCGAAGTTTGCGCCCAGGCACTTTATCAAGGCCAGTCGCTGACCTCCCGCGATCCCTCGACACGGCAGGCACTGCAACAGGCTGCTTGGGAAGAGACCGAGCACCTCAACTGGACCGAACGGCGAATGAAGGAACTCAACGGCCGAAAAAGCCTGCTCAATCCGCTCTGGTATGCCGGTTCATTGGCGATGGGCGTTTTGGCAGGCAAGTTGGGCGACGACTGGAATCTCGGCTTTCTGGCGGAAACCGAGCGCCAGGTCGAATCCCATCTGGATAGCCATCTGAAGCGTTTGCCAATGCAGGATCGCCGCTCACGCGAAATCCTCGAACAGATGAAACACGACGAAATCGGTCACGCCGCCATGGCTGATCGGTTAGGTGCGCGCAAGCTGCCGCTGCCAGTCAGATTGGTGATGAAGACTTCAGCGAAATTGATGACAACAACGACCTATTTCATTTAGCCGCGCCTAGCCATCGCCGCTTGGTCATCGTCTCCTGGCGCTGCCCGCTGATACAGCTTTCAGGCCTCCACGATCTCAAAATCGTGGGTGATCCCGGCAGTCTGGCCGAGCATGATCGATGCGGAGCAGTACTTTTCAGCCGACATCTTGATGGCGCGTTCGACGACGCTCGGTTTCAAACTCTTGCCAGTCACCACGAAATGCATATGGATGCTGGTGAATACCTTGGGGTCGACTTCCGCCCGCTCTGCTGAAATTTTCACTTGGCAGCCGGTGACTTCCTGGCGACTGCGCTGGAGAATCAAGACCACATCATAAGAGGAGCATCCCCCGGTACCGACCAGCAGCATTTCCATCGGACGCGGCGCCAGATTACGCCCGCCACCGTCCGCAGCCCCATCCATTGCGACGAGGTGTCCGCTACCTGTTTCGGCGATAAAACTCATGCCATCATGCCATCTGACTGTGCATTCCATGCTGATATCCCTTGTGATCTTCCGGTTCAGCGAGCAATTGTACCGTGCCGCATCATGCCGATTGGCGCCTGTGGCTGGCAGCGAGGATGAGCGGTTGACCAGCGGCAAATTGCGTGCGCTTGGATTCGACCGCAATCAGGTTTGACATCGGGGTCCAGCATCAAATACAATCCGCGGCTTTCCGCAATCTGCACCATTAGTCTAAATCTGGACTTTGGCGCACCACAAGAACAGAGGAAGTCCTCTCATGAAAACCTTTTCAGCCAAGTCACACGAGGTCGAACGTGACTGGTTTGTCGTTGACGCAACAGACAAAGTTCTGGGCCGTTTGGCATCCGGAATTGCTCATCGCCTGCGCGGCAAGCACAAGCCCATATTCACGCCGCACGTCGATACCGGAGATTACATCGTCGTCGTCAATGTCGAGAAACTCCGCGTGACCGGCAACAAAGCGCTCGACAAAAAATATTATCGCCACACCGGCTATCCGGGTGGCATCTACGAAACCAACTTCCTCAAACTGCAGCAGCGTTTCCCCGGGCGAGCCCTTGAAAAAGCCGTCAAGGGCATGTTGCCGAAAGGGCCGCTTGGCTACGCCATGCTGAAGAAGATGAAATGCTATGCCGGAACAGCGCATCCGCACTCGGCCCAGCAACCCAAATCACTGGAAATCTGAGAGATTGAACATGGCCACTAATTTCTATTACGGCACCGGCCGCCGCAAAACTGCGGTAGCGCGTGTGTTTCTAAAGTCAGGTTCCGGCAAGTTTGTTGTCAATGGCAAACCCGTCGATGAATTTTTTTCTCGCGAAACCGGTCGAATGGTGGTCCGTCAGCCGCTCGAATTGACGCAGCATACCGCGACATTCGACATATCGGTGAACGTGATCGGCGGCGGCGAATCGGGTCAAGCTGGGGCAGTGCGGCACGGTATTACGCGCGCACTGATCGAGTACGACACGTTACTGAAGCCGGCGCTATCGAAGGCAGGATTTGTTACCCGCGATGCGCGTGAAGTGGAACGTAAGAAGGTTGGTCTGCACAAGGCCCGTCGTCGGAAGCAGTTCTCGAAGCGCTGATTGCGTTTCAGAGATGCGAAAGAGCCGCCTTCGGGCGGCTTTTTCGTCTCACGAGACGGCCACTTCAATTGCAGTTGCACCACGATTGCCTGCTGACATACCATGACAGCCAAGCTTATGGAGTTCAACCGATGATCAAGGTGGGTGTAGTCGGCGGCACCGGATACACCGGTGTCGAGTTGCTGCGTCTGTTGGCACAGCGTGACGATGTGCAGTTGCTTGCCATTACGTCCCGGGGAGAGACCGGGACTGCTGTGGCTGACCTATTTCCCAGTCTGCGCGGCCGGGTTTCCCTGGCTTTCTCCACCCCCGAACAAGCGCCGCTGGCGTCCTGCGACGTGGTGTTTTTCGCCACCCCGAATGGGGTCGCCATGCAGCAGGCCCGTGAACTGCTGGATGCCGGCGTCAA
>CAISUK010000581.1 GCA_903888645.1 uncultured Pseudomonadota bacterium
GGAACCGGCCGATCCTGTGAACTTTCTGAGCGCCCTGGCGGAGAAGCCGTATGCGTACGACTTCTACCAGACCCTGCGCCGCATCGAGTGCCTGTTTCCGGACAAGCCGCGGATCGGCCGCGCCTTGCGCCCGAGCGACGAACCGGTCCGCATTGGCCAGGAACCTTCGCTGAACTTCGCTCCCTCGACGCTATCAGCTTTCGTTGCAGGAAAGGAGGGGCGGCCGCCGCGGCTGGAACAGTGCTTCCTCGGCATGATCGGCCCGAACGGCCCGCTGCCGCTGCACCTGACCGATTATGCTCGTGAGCGCATCATCCATGGCGGCGATGAGACCTTTGCCCGCTTTCTCGACATCTTTCATCACCGCTTCGTCGAAATGTTCTATCGTGCCTGGGCGCAGGCGCAACCGACCGTCAGCCTCGATCGGCCGGGCGACGACAGGTTTTCCGCTTATGTCGGCGCGCTGATCGGAATCGGCACGCCAACCCTGCGCGTCCGCGACACGGTCGGCGATCACGCCAAACTCTTTCATGCCGGCCTGCTGGTGCGCCACGTGCGCAACCGCGACGGCCTGGCGGCTTTGCTGACCGGCTATTTTCGCATTCCTGCCGAGGTCGAGGAGTTTGTCGGCCACTGGATGAAACTGCCGACGGAAGACCGCACCCGCATCGGCATCGACTCTCTGGGAGCCTGTCTGGGCGTCGGTGCCGTATTGGGGGCAAGGGTTTGGGATCGGCAACACAAATTCCGCATCCGGCTCGGCCCTCTGGACCTGGCCAGTTACGAGAGCTTCCTGCCGGGTGGCAGTGCCATCACAAAACTGGTCGACCTGGTGCGGCAATACCTCTGCTTGGAGTTGGAATGGGATGCCCGGCTTGAACTCAAGGCGGAAGATGTCCCGCAATCCCGGCTCGGCCAATTCGGGCGATTGGGCTGGACATCCTGGCTCGGAAATCAAGCGAGGGCGGTCCCTGCCGGCGATCTGCTGCTCGATGCTGAACAAGTGCTAGCCCGCCACCGCGATAGGGTTCACTAAACGCAACCCCCCCAAACCCACAAGACATCACGAAAAAAGGACGAGAGATGGCAGAGATCAGTCGTGTCGCGCTGTTCGGCAAGCTCAACAGAGTCGCCTACAAGGCGATGGAAAGCGCTACGGTTTTTTGCAAATTGCGCGGCAATCCCTATGTCGAACTCGAGCACTGGATCGCGCAGATCGTCCAGACCCAGGATTCCGATCTGCATCGCATCATGCGGCAGTTCGACCTCGATGCCAGCGTCGTCGCCAAGGACATCACCGGCGCACTGGATCGGCTACCGCGCGGCGCCACAGCGATTTCCGACCTCTCGGCACATGTTGAAAATGCGGTCGAGCGTGGCTGGGTTTACGGCTCGCTGATGTTCGGGGAATCGCGGGTGCGCACTGGCCACCTGATCTACGGGATGATGAAGACCTCCTCGCTGAGAAATGCCCTGTTCAACATTTCACGCCAATTCGAGCGAATTCGCGCCGACGACCTGGCCGAGGATTTTGCCAAGATCGTGGCCGGTTCGCCCGAGGAAGGCGACTCACCCGGCGCGTCAGCCGAACCCGGCGTCGACAGCGGTGCGATGGCACCGGCGCAGATGGGCAAGCAGGAGGCGCTCAAACGCTTCGCCGTCGATCTCACCGAGCGGGCCCGCAAAGGGCAGATCGACCCGGTAACCGGGCGCGACGAGGAAATCCGCCAGATCGTCGATATCCTCATGCGCCGCCGGCAGAACAATCCCATCCTCACCGGCGAGGCCGGCGTCGGCAAGACGGCGGTGGTGGAGGGTTTTGCCGCACGCATTGCCAAGGGCGATGTACCACCGGCGTTGAAAGACGTCTCGCTGCTGAGCCTCGACATCGGACTGCTGCAAGCCGGCGCCAGTATGAAGGGCGAATTTGAGCAGCGCCTGCGCCAGGTGATCGACGAAGTGCAGGCCTCGGCCAAGCCGATCATTCTTTTCATCGACGAAGCCCATACCCTGATCGGCGCAGGCGGCGCCGCCGGTACCGGCGATGCCGCCAACCTGCTCAAGCCGGCTTTGGCGCGCGGCACGCTGCGCACCATCGGCGCCACGACCTGGGCCGAGTACAAGAAGTATTTCGAGAAGGATCCGGCACTGACGCGACGCTTTCAGGTGGTACAGATCGGCGAACCCTCCGAGGACAAGGCCATCCTGATGGTGCGCGGCGTTGCCACTGTTCTGGAGAAACACCATCGCGTGCAGTTGCTCGACGAAGCACTGGCGGCCGCGGTCAGGTTGGCGCATCGCTACATCCCGGCCCGGCAACTGCCCGACAAAGCCGTCAGCCTGCTCGACACCTGCTGCGCCCGCGTTGCCATCAGCCAGCATGCCACGCCGCCGGAAGTCGAGGATTCGCTGCGACGCATCGAGACCTTGCAAACAGAGCTGGAAATCATCGGCCGCGAGGAAGCCATCGGCATCGACACCGCTGAGCGTCGCGCCGGTGTCGAAGAGAAGCTCGGCCAAGAAAAAGTGCGCCAGGCCGAACTAGCCAAGCGCTGGAGCGCGGAAAAAGAATTGGTGGATCGCATTCTGGAGGTTCGCCGGCAACTGCGCGCTGGCGGCGAACCGGTAGACGTCGCCCCGACGGCGGCGCAGACAAGCCCGCCACCCGGCGCTGCCGAGGCAGCGAAGCCGGCAGATGCAGCGTCGCCGCAAGCCGATTCCGCGCTGGCGGGAACCACTCCGACAGCACCCTCGCCTGAACAAAGGGCAACGCTGCTGGCCGAATTGCGCGAACTGCAAACCAAACTGGCCGAACTGCAGGGCGAAAATCCGCTCATCATGCCGATGGTCGACGCCCAGGCAGTGGCTGCCGTCATCGCCGACTGGACCGGCATTCCGGTTGGCCGCATGGTGAAAAACGAGCTCGAATCGCTATTGCGTCTTGCCGATACCCTCAACCAGCGCGTCATCGGTCAACGCCATGGCCTCGAGACAATCGCCAAGCGCATCCAGACTTCGCGTGCCAAGCTGGACAATCCGAACAAGCCGATCGGCGTGTTCATGCTCTGCGGCCCATCCGGCGTCGGCAAGACCGAAACGGCGCTGACCCTGGCCGAAGCCCTTTACGGCGGCGAGCAGAATGTCATCACCATCAACATGAGCGAGTTCCAGGAGGCGCACACGGTATCGACGCTCAAAGGGGCCCCCCCGGGCTATGTTGGCTATGGAGAAGGCGGCGTGTTGACCGAGGCGGTGCGGCGCCGGCCCTACAGCGTGGTGCTGCTCGACGAAGTGGAAAAGGCCCACCCCGACGTGCATGAAATCTTCTTCCAGGTCTTCGACAAGGGCTGGATGGAGGATGGCGAAGGTCGTTACATCGACTTCAAGAACACCATCATCCTGCTCACCTCCAACGTCGGCTCCGAACAGATCATGAACCTGTGCAATGATCCGGATTTGATGCCGGAGCCGGAAGGCGTCGCCAAGGCGCTGCGCGAACCCTTGCTGAAGGTTTTCCCGGCGGCGCTGCTCGGCCGACTGGTCGTGATTCCCTATTACCCGCTGTCCGACGAAATGCTGGGCAATATCGTTCGCCTGCAGCTTGATCGCATCAAGCGGCGCGTTCTCGAAAATCATCGAATTCCCTTCAGCTACGACGACGCCGCCGTCAAGCTGGTGATCAGTCGTTGCACCGAGGTCGAAAGCGGCGGGCGCATGATCGACGCCCTCCTCACCAACACCGTGCTGCCGCGCATCAGCGTCGAATACCTGCAGCGGCTAGCCGAAAGCAAGCCTCTCGAAGGCATTCGCCTGGGCGTCACGGAAGGCGATTTCACTTATCAATTCGAGTGAAGGCTTCGGCGCAAATGGGCTCCATTGAAATGGCCTCGACTGAGCCACTGGATCGTCCGACCCCTGTCGAGGAAGTTGCCGGACCGGCCGCCGATTCGCAGGCAGTGACCGAGTTATCGCCCAATGAAGCGCTGGCGCTGGCAGTCAACGTCCATCGTCACGGCAATCTGGAAGTGGCTGAAACGCTCTATCGGCGCATTCTCGATGTCGCGCCGGAGTTGCCCGATGCGTTGCATTTTCTCGGCGTTCTGATACATCAAAGCGGCCGCCACGACGAGGCGATTAAACTGGTTCGACGCTCACTGGCATTGGTAACGGATCAAGCCGACTGGTACAACAACCTCGGCAATATTCTGCTCGCATCGAGCCGCCTGGAGGAAGCAACCGAGGCTTACCGGACCGCCATTGCGCTAGCTCCCACGCATGCCAACGCCTACAGCAACCTCGGTGTGCTTCTCCGCGCCCAGGGTCGCTTCGACGAAGCCGGGTCGGCCTACAAACAAGCCATCGCTCTCGATCCAGGCCACCTCGACGCCCACAACAACATGGGTAACCTGCTCGCCGGTCTCGGCAAAGTCGAGCAGGCGGTCGATTATTATTGCCAGGTGTTGACCCTGGCGCCCGGCATGGCCGAATCGCGCAAGTTGCTCGGCATCGCCTACTCGCGGCTTGGGCGCCTCGACAAGGCCAGCGCCGTATTTCGCGAATGGCTGGACGAGGAACCGGACAACCCCGTGGCCCGGCATATGTACGCGGCCTGCTCGGGCGAAAATGTGCCGGTACGGGCCGCCGACGATTATGTTGAAGGAATATTCGATGGCTTCGCTGCCAGCTTCGATGCCAAGCTGGAACATCTTGGCTACCGCGCCCCGCAGTTGGTGGCGGCAGCCGCGGAAAAGGTGTCGGGGGCGCCGGCCAAGCGCTTCATGGTTCTCGACGCCGGTTGCGGCACCGGCCTCTGCGGCCCCTTGCTGGCACCGCTGGCGGCGCATCTTATTGGTGTCGATCTCTCGACCGGGATGCTCGACCGAGCACGCGCCCGATCAGTTTATGACGAGTTGGTCAAGGCTGAACTCACTGGGTTCCTTCAGCAACATGACAGAGCCTTCGATTTGATTGTCAGCGCCGACACGCTCGTCTATTTCGGCGACTTGCAGGCGCCGCTTCACGCTGCTTACGGCGCCTTGCGCGACTACGGAAACCTGATTTTCACGATCGAAGAACTGTTGCCAAGAGAAACTCAGGAGCGGGAAGGTACCGGCTATCGCATCAATCCGCACGGCCGCTACAGCCACGGTAGCGACTATGTGTCAGAGTGTCTGAAAACCGCCGGTTTTAAGATAATATGCATAGAGTCTGAGGCGCTGCGCATGGAAGGCGGCGCTCCGGTGGCAGGCTTGGTCGTCACCGCACAACGACGCTGAATCAAGGCCAAGGGAGCAAACGATGGCAGTCGCGAGAATAATGGAGATCGTCACCCCGTTGGGGCCTGACGTCCTGCTTTTCCACCGCCTGCGCGGTCGCGAGGAAATCGGCCGCCTGTTCGAATACGAAGTCGATTTGCTCAGCGCTGAAGTTGACGTCGATCTGGACAAGGTATTGGCCCAGAATGTCACCATCAAGCTGGAACTGGCCGACC
>CAISUK010000582.1 GCA_903888645.1 uncultured Pseudomonadota bacterium
CACGTGGTCATTCTGGACGACGACCTGATGCGCATCGCACAGGAACTGGTGCGAGGCGATTATCTGGGCCGCACGCACATCGGGCTGGATTACTTCGACGCCAGCATCAACCGCATTGCGGCGTGGATCATTGGCGGGCGCAACATGCTCCGCGCCCTGTGCATCGCCATGCTCGATCCGATTGACAAGCTCAAGAAGCTCGAACTCGCAGGCGACTACACCTCACGCCTGGCGCTGATGGAAGAGGCCAAATCAATGCCGTTCGCGGCGGTGTGGGATTATCACTGCCTCAAGCTGGGCGCGCCGGTCGGCGAGGAATGGCTCGCGTCGGTGAAAAAATACGAGCGCGACGTGCTCTCGAAACGCAAGTAGATCGCGGGAATAACCGGCCGCAGAAGAAAATGGATGGGAAACGGGCGCTGTCGGCGAAGGCCGGGCTCCGTGTCCGGTCTGTGTTTAATCCGTGGCTTTTGAAAGGGAAAACCTATGAATGAAGCTGCTCAAGCAACGACGAATCCGGCGCTGGGCGTGTTGATTTTCGCGCTGGGAGGATTGGCGGGCGCGGTGTTTTACCTGCCGTTCAAGAAGGTCAAGAACTGGGCGTGGGAAAGTTACTGGCTCGTTTACGCCTTGTTCGGCCTGCTCATCGTGCCGTGGGTGCTCGCGTTCTGCACCTCGCCCAACGTGTTGACCGTGCTCAAGAATTCGCCGGGCCGGGAGCTTTGGTATTGCTACCTCTGCGGTGCGATGTGGGGCATCGGCGGTTTGACATGGGGATTGATGATCCGTTACCTCGGCGTCGGCCTCGGCCTGGCCTTGGGCTGCGGCATCTGCTCGGCGGCGGGAACCATTGTCCCAAAAATCCTGAAGGGTGAATTCGGCCAGTTGTTCCAATCAAATTGGGGAATCGTTTCCTTCATTGGTGTCCTCGTATCGCTCGCCGGCATCGTGCTGGTCGGTCTGGCCGGCATGTCGAAGGAAAAGGAACTGCCGGAGGCGGAGAAGAAAAAGGCCGTCGCGGAATACAATTTCAAGAAAGGCATTCTCGCGGCGATGTTTTCGGGTCTCATGAGTTCTGCCATGAACTTCGGTCTTCAAGGCGGACCGGATCTCCAGAGGCTGGCGGAAACCACGACGCCCGTCACTTCCCCGACGTGGAGCGGCATGCCCGTGTTGGTGGTGGTGCTGCTGGGCGGATTGACCGTCAATTTCATCTGGTGCCTCTTCCTCAATGTGAAAAACAAAACTACGTGCGACTACACCAAGGCCGGCACGCCGCTCGTCGGCAATTTCATTTTCGCCGGACTCGCGGGCGCGATTTGGTGTTCACAATTCATTTGTTTGAAGACGGGCGAACCCTCAATGGGTAGCACGGCTTACATCGGGTTTGCGGAGCTGCTGGCCAGCGCCATCTTGTTCAGCTCGGTGCTCGGCATCATCCTCGGCGAGTGGAAGGGCACCAGCGGCAAGACCCGTAGTTTGCTTGCGCTCGGACTCGTGGTGCTGCTCGGTTCCGCCGTCGTTGGCGGTTACAGCAGCAAGCTCAAGCTCGACCAAGATGCAGCCAAGAAAGTGATCCCCGTCCAGGTGACGGCACCCGCGACCCCGACGATCACGGCGCCCTGGCCGGAAGCGGTCACGACCTCGCCACTCGCGTACGTGTCCACTCTCTTTGTGTTGGCCGACCAAGAATGGATTTCCGGGTTGGTCTTCGGGTTACCCGATTTGTCCGATCTCAAGTCGGCGAACAAGAGCTCG
>CAISUK010000583.1 GCA_903888645.1 uncultured Pseudomonadota bacterium
GCCCGAGTTCATTGCCCGCAACGTTGTCCGCGAAGCCAAGTCCTATCGGGAATCGCTGCCGCCGCCATTTGTCCGTGCCCGGGTGCATTACGCCACCGACGGTTCATATTCGTGGCACTGCCCCGGCCACTCTGGTGGTGTCGCCTTCTTGAAGTCGCCGGTCGGGCAGATGTTCCACCAGTTCTTCGGCGAGAACATGCTGCGCGCCGACGTCTGCAACGCCGTCGAAGAACTCGGCCAACTGCTTGACCACACCGGCCCGGTTGCCGCTTCCGAGCGAAATGCTGCGCGCATTTTCAACGCCGACCATCTTTACTTCGTCACCAACGGCACGTCGACCTCGAACAAGATCGTCTGGCATTCGACGGTGGCGCCGGGCGACATTGTCATCGTCGACCGCAACTGCCACAAGTCGATCCTCCACGCGATCATGATGACCGGCGCGATCCCGGTGTTTCTGATGCCGACGCGCAACAACTTCGGCATCATCGGGCCGATTCCGAAAAGCGAATTCGCCTGGGAAAATATTCAGCGGAAGATTGCCGCCCATCCTTTCGCCAGCCAGGTCAAGGGTGCGCCGCGGGTGCTCACCATCACCCAGAGTACCTATGACGGTATCCTATACAACGTCGAGGAAATAAAGGAAATGCTCGACGGCAAGATAGACACGCTGCACTTCGACGAAGCCTGGCTGCCGCACGCTGCCTTCCACGAGTTTTACGGCGACTACCACGCCATCGGCGCCGACCGGCCGCGCTGCAAGGAGTCGATGGTGTTCTCCACCCAGTCGACGCACAAGTTGCTGGCCGGTCTGAGCCAAGCCTCGCAGATCCTGGTGCAGGACGCCGAGAACAACAAGCTCGATCGCGACGTCTTCAACGAAGCCTACCTGATGCACACGTCGACATCGCCCCAGTACGCCATCATTGCTTCCTGCGATGTGGCCGCCGCGATGATGGAAGAACCCGGCGGCAAGGCGCTGGTCGAGGAATCGATCGCCGAAGCGCTCGATTTCCGTCGTGCCATGCGCAAGGTGGACGAGGAGTGGGGCGCCGACTGGTGGTTCAAGGTGTGGGGTCCGGACGATCTATCGGAAGAGGGCATCGAAGAGCGCGACGCCTGGATGCTCAAGACCGGCGAACGCTGGCACGGCTTCGGCGATCTGGCCGAGGGCTTCAACATGCTTGACCCGATCAAGGCCACCATCATCACCCCGGGCCTCGACGTCGATGGCGACTTCGCCGATGACTTCGGCATTCCCGCCGCGATCGTTACCAAATACCTCGCCGAGCACGGCGTCATCGTCGAGAAGTGCGGCCTCTATTCGTTTTTTATCATGTTTACCATCGGCATCACCAAGGGCCGATGGAACACCATGGTGACTGAACTACAGCAGTTCAAGGACGATTACGACAAGAACCATCCATTGTGGAAGGTGCTGCCGGAGTTCGTCGCCAAGCATCCGCGCTACGAGCGAGTCGGCCTGCGCGATTTGTGCGATCAGATTCACGGCATCTACAAGGCCAACGACGTGGCGCGGTTGACGACGGAAATGTATCTGTCCGACATGGAGCCGGCGATGAAGCCGTCGGAGGCCTTCGCGCGGATGGCGCATCGCGAAATCGAGCGGGTAGATATCGATCATTTGGAAGGACGCGTCACCGCCATGCTCGTGACCCCCTATCCGCCTGGCATTCCGCTGCTGATTCCGGGCGAACGCTTCAACGCGACGATCGTCCGCTACCTGCAGTTCGCCCGCGACTTCAACGGAAAGTTTCCCGGCTACGAGACCGACATCCACGGTCTCGTCAAGGGCGAAATCGATGGCAAGGCTCGTTATTACGTAGACTGCGTCAGGCAGGAATAGCGAGCGGCATCGAGCTCGCCGAGCGCTAGCTCCCGTAGCGCGTGTCTACCTGAATGCCGACATCCTTGAGAAACGCGGTCGGCAGGATACCGCCGGCGCAGACCACGACCACTTCGTTCGGCACGTCTGCCTGCACCCCGTCGCCATCGACGATAGTCACGGCCTTCGGTGTGATCTGCTTGATCTTCGACTTCAGCATGACCCTGACATTCCCCGTTTTCTCGGCCGCCTGAATGCGCTCGCGATTCTTCGGCTTGACCCGACCGAAAGCATCGCCTCGATATGAAAGGATAACCCGGGTGCCGGGTTCATCGGCCAAGGACAGCGCCGCTTCCAGCGCCGAATCGCCACCACCGACAACCATGGCGTTGCTGCCGCGGTACTGTTCCGGTTCGAGCAGCCGATAAACGACTTTCGAATCCTCTTCGCCGGGCACATCCAGTCGCCGCGGAGTGCCGCGCCGGCCAATGGCCAGCACAATGCTACCGGCTGAGAATTCGCCTTTAGTGGTGTGAACCTTGATGGCATCCCCAGCCCGTTCCATTTTGTCGAGACGCACGCTATAGGTAATCTTGATGCCGGTCTTGGCGACGACTTCCTCCCAAAGTTCAATCAGCGATTCCTTGCTGATTTCGCGCACCGAAACCTTACCGTAGATGGGCAAGACCATCGGTGCCGTCATCACCAGCTTGCGCCGCGGGTAGTGCAGCGCCGTGCCGCCGATCGCATCTTCCTGTTCGATGGTCAGGTAACGCAGCCCGGCCTCCTTGGCGGCCAGCGTTGCGGCAATGCCGGCGGGCCCGGCACCGACGATGATTACGTCATAATCTGCCGTGCTCTTGCCGCGCTTGACGATGCTGGCCATGGCCTGTTTGCCCTGTTCGGCAGCCTTGCGAATCAGGCCCATGCCACCCAATTCGCCAGCAATGAAAATGCCTGCGACATTGCTCTCGAAGTTCGGCTTCACCTCGGGAATGTCGATGCCGCGGCGCGCCGTACCGAAAACCAGCTTGATGGCGCCCACCGGGCAGGCCGGCGCACACACGCCGTGACCAATGCAGTGGGTCGGATTGATCAGCACGCCTTTGCCGGAGATGATGCCCATCGCCTTTTCGGGGCAAGCCTTGGCGCAGGCACCCGAACCCATGCAGATATTGAGGTCAACGACAGGGTGCAGCGAGGGCGGCTCGACGAGGCCCTGCTCGATGGCGTCGGTCAGTATGCCGACGCTGGCAACATGAACGCGACCCTTGATGCGCAGATAAATCGCGGTGATGATCAGGGTCAGCGCAATCGGCACCGAATAGAATATAAGTTCCTGCATGGCTCAGCGATCAATATCAAGGCCGTATCTTGGCGTTAAATGGCGTCGAGTGCCAGTGTCGCCGGCGACAGACAGTCGGTCGGCTCGAGAAAAGGTCGCAATGTGCCATACCGGCCATTGCGTTACAATCGGCGCTCGAATTTTGCTGGTGCGGATTTTTGACATGGCAGTCAAGATTTTACAGTCCTTCCGACGGGGCGCAGAAATATGTCTGAGGCACTAGAGCTCGGCCCGCTCACCGAGATTCGGCTCGACGGCAAGGCCAATTCCAGGTTGGAGCTGGTGTTGCGCTCGGCTTGGCGGATCGGCTTGGGTGTTTTGTTGATCCTCGTATTATTCATGGCCTGGTTGGTCGCAGTCGGCGATCTTTATACCGCCGGATCGGATCTTGGCTACAACCTTGGCTTGGCCGGCGGCATCATGATGCTGACCTTGCTGGTTTATCCGCTCCGCAAGCGCTATCGCTTTCTCGACCGCTTTGGAGCAATGCTGCATTGGTTTCGCTTCCACATGGTGCTCGGGATTGGCGGTCCGGTACTGGTCATCTTCCATTCGACCTTCAAGATCGGCTCGATGAACGCCCGGGTGGCCCTGTATTGCATGCTGGCGGTAGCGATCAGCGGCATTATCGGGCGTTTCATTTATCGTCACATTCACCGCGGACTCTACGGCCGGCAGTTGTCCCTGTCGGAAATCGAGGGTGACCTGATGGCAGCTACCCAGGATGTTAACTCTGTTTTTAGCATGGCGCCCGAAGCCAGGGATCGGCTGGTCGCTTTTCAGTCCTACGCCACCCAGCCGATGAACAGCGTCGGCGCCCGTTTCTGGCGCTTCGTCAGTCTCGGCTCGAGGAGCCGCCGCGTTGCCCGCGAGGCGAGAAGCCTGGTCAAGCGCGCCATCAAGCGCGCCTCCAAGGAAGAACGCTGGGGGCGGGTCGAGGCTCATCTTCATTACGATCTGGCCAAAGAGCAGATTGCCAATTTTCTTTCGGCCGTCTGCATGACATCGCAGTTTGCCACCTGGGAACGGATGTTCTCGTTGTGGCACGTCATCCATGTTCCCTTCCTTTACCTGCTGGTGATCACCAGCGTCGTGCATGTCTTCGCGGTTCATATGTACTGAGATGCTGCAAGCGCAGCGCATCCTGAACAGGCTACTGCTGGCCCTCCTCCTGGCACTTTTCGCCTGGAGTGCTGCTGCTCAGAATATCGAGACCGCCCTGCAGCCGGGCAAGGTCATCGAGGGCCATGCCAAGTACGAAGAGCAGTGCGACAAATGTCATACGCGCTTCAACAAGGCCGATCAGCGCGACTGTGCCTGGACTGCCATAAGGAAACCGCCCAGGACGTGCGTAACCACAAGGGTTACCACGGCCACCTCAAGGAAGAAGAGCGCGATTGCCGCAACTGCCACACCGATCACAAGGGTAGAGGCGCCAAGATCGTCGAACTCGACAAGGACAAGTTCGATCACTCCATCACCAACTTTCCGCTGCGCGACAAGCACAAGACCGTCAAGTGCGCCGACTGCCACAAACCGAACGAGAAGTGGACCAAGGCACCGCTGGAATGCAATGCCTGCCATAAGAAGGACGATGTTCATAAGGGCGAGCTAGGCGCTGGCTGCCAGAACTGCCACAGCGAGAAGAGCTGGAAAGACGCCAAGTTCGATCACGAGAAAACCAAATTCCCGATCTCCGCCGGCCGCCATGCCGACGTCGAATGTACCGAGTGCCACGAGACCAGGAAATACAAGAACACGCCCAAGGATTGCTATAGCTGCCATCAGGAAGATGACGACGAGCTTGCGCATAAGGGCCGCTATGGCAAGAAATGCGAAACCTGCCACAGCGACAAGGATTGGGACAAGGTCAAGTTCAACCACGATCACGACACCAAGTACCCGCTCAAAGGCAAGCACCACGACACCAAGTGCGACAAGTGCCACCTGCCAAGCAAGCCGCTATACGATCAGCACTTGTCGACCAAGTGCGTCTCCTGCCACAAGAAGGACGATCAGGAGAAGGGGCACCAGGGCACCCTGGGCGACAAATGTGAGGCTTGCCACAACGAAAAAGAGTGGAAGACCACCAATTTCGACCACGACAAGGACACCAAATTTCCGCTGCACGACGCCCACAAAAAAGCCAAATGCGAGACTTGCCACAAGGGCGGCGTGAGCGGCAAGACGCTCAAGGACAAGGAAAAGCTGCCCAAGGATTGCAATGGCTGCCACAAGAAGAATGACTTCGACAAGGGTCACAAGGGCCGTTACGGCGTCAAGTGCGAGACCTGCCACAACGAGAAGGAGTGGAAGGACACCAAGCTGTTCAACCACGACCGCGACACCAAGTACACGCTGAAGGGCAAGCACATCGAGACCAAGTGCGACAAGTGCCATACGGTCGAGCGCGGCCAGGTCTACCAGGATCACAAGCTCGCCAAGCTCACCTGCAACGATTGCCACAAGAAAGACGACTTCGACAAGGGCCACAAGGGCCAACTCGGCGTCAAGTGCGAGGATTGTCACGACGAGAAACAGTGGAAGGGTGTCAAGTACGATCACAACAAGTCGAAGTTTCCGCTGACCGGCACTCACTCCAAGGTCGAGTGCAAGGAATGCCACGCCACGCCGGCCTACAAGGATGCCAAGAGCGACTGCTACTCCTGCCACAAGAACCCGAAGAAGGATGACAAGGACAAGTTGCACTCCGGCGACGTGCACAATGGCGGCTTCGGCACCAAGTGCCAGGAATGCCACAACACGCGCAGTTGGAAGTCGTGGGATTTCAACCACGACAAGACCTCCTTCAAGCTCGACGGCAAGCACACCAAGGCCAAGTGCGTCGATTGCCACGACCGGCCAGTCGACCGGGTCGATGGGAAGGTCAAGCCGGCGCGTGCCTGCCTGGCCTGCCATAACCGTGACGACGTGCATCAGGGTTCCTTTGGCGCGCAGTGCGATCGCTGCCACCTGACGACCGACTGGAAGAGTCAGCGCTTTGGGGTGAAGGGCCCGTGACAGTGTTGAAGGCCGGAAACCCCTGGCCGGCGCCGACTCTCACGCCGATTGCAGTCGGTCAGGGCTGTCGTCGGGAAATCCCGACGACAGCCCGGTAGGTTGTTTTATTGGGATTTGCACTAAAGAGATTTCTGGTACGCTAGCGCCGCCGCTGTGTGATGGCTGATGCATCGGCAAAAATAGGTTGTGGGGAGTGGTTCGGATTTTCGCTGCCGTAGCGCAGGCGTGGTTGGCGAACAAAGCGGCAAAGCTTGGTGAAGCATGAATTTCGGCAGCGTTTTCGGGCACTTTGGCGAAGGCGAACCGGCCGGGATCAGGAGGCAAAAAAAGATGAACTGGCGATTGACTGATCAAGGCGGATTCTTGTCTGCAGCGCGGCGAGTGTTTGCGTTGCCGATTCTGGCGTTGTTTGCCTGGTTGCTCGCCGCCACCGCCTTCGCCCAAAATACGCCTGCGCCGGTCGATACCGCCACACCAGCCCCCGCTGCCGCCAAACCGGCCACTGCCAAAACAGCGCCGCGCGTCGAGTTCAACCACAATCAGACTGGCTTTCAGCTCACCGGCGCTCACGAGCGGGCACGCTGTGAGGTTTGTCATGTGCAGGGCATCTTCAAGGGTACACCCAAGGACTGTGCCAGTTGTCATACGGCCGGCGCCCGCGCTGCCATCATCAATAACGTGCTCAAGCCGGCAGACCACATTTCCGTGACCAGCGGATCGGCTTGCGACTCTTGTCACCTCAGCACCAGCCAGTTCGAAGTCTGGAAGATGGACCATACCCTGACTACGGCGACTTGTTTTGCTTGTCATAGCGGGCAAAGTTTCGGCGGCAGCGTTTTCACCGCCAAGGGCCCGAATCACATTGCCACGACATCAGACTGCAAGATCTGCCACTCGAGCACCAACACGTTCCTGCCACCCTTCGTGACCCGTTTCGATCACATCAACATCGCGCCGGGAACCTGCAACACCTGTCATAACGGCAGTACCGCGCTCGGTCAGCCGAGAGGGCATATTCCGGTGACCCTGGCCTGCGATCAGTGCCATGCGATGCCGGCGTCGGGTGACATTACAACCACCTTCGCCATCTGGCACATGGATCACACTGGCCTCACCGCCGCCTGCGCTTCGTGCCACAGTGGTAAGACTTATGTCGGCGTCCAGGGTTCGACGCCCAAGGCCAAGCCTTCCAACCATATTCCGGTAACGGCCGACTGCTCGGCCTGCCACGTCGACACGACTGTTCCGGGCGGGTTCGTCAACTGGAATCATCCGATGGATCACTCGGCCTCGCTCATAGGCTCCACTCCGTGCGCGAGTTGCCATGGTGCCGGCAAGAGCTTCGCAGGTGCGATTACCGTCGTTACCCTCGGCAGCACCGGCAAGCACATTCCGACCACCGCAGCCTGCGATACCTGCCACTATCCCGACCACGCGCAGCCCTATGTCAGTTTCAACAATTGGACGATGTGGGGGCCGACGCCAGGGCATTCCGGCATCACTTCCGGGTGCCAGAGTTGCCACGGCTCAACGCAGACAGGCGACCTTTTCCCGGGCGTCATGAGCCAGAATCCTGGCCACGTCGATACCAGCGCGGCGGGCACTAATGCCAACGCCGGGAACAAGCCGGATTGCGTCAGCTGCCATACGTCGACGGCCATCGGTGGATTTGCCACTTTCACCGGCGGGTTTGTCGGCAATCCGCACGGCAATGGCATGCCCTTTAACGGCAAGAGCGTCTGCAAGGATTGCCACAACGGCACGCAGGGTCCGGGCATGGTCACCGGCCATATCACGGTCAACAGCAGTGCCGACTGCAGCGCTTGCCACGGCAATGGCACCGCGGCGCAATCGACTTCCTTCCTCAAGCTGACCTTGAGTCCGGCCGAGCATGCCTTTGTGCCAAGTACCTGCGAGACATGCCATCTGGATGGCAAGAGTTTCCCGGGCCTCAACCCGCCGATCAAGACACAGGCTTCGGTCAATCACATCCATATCAATACCGGGACGACCTGCACCACCTGCCACGACAAATCCAACTTCACAACGTTCAGCCGCGCCTGGACAGCGGCGATGATGGACCACTCAGCCGTAAATACCGGTACCTGCAATACCTGCCACGGGGCGACGGTCAATACAACTTTCACCTCGACGACGCCTCTGGCGATCAAGACGACGCCGACCCAAGGTAATGGTCCCAACCCGTCGGGGCACATTCCGGTGACCGGCGATTGCAAGGTCTGCCACGGTACTGCCAACAACTACGCTGCCGGTGGGTTTACACAGAGCTGGTCAGCACCGAGCATGAATCACACTGCCGTCAGCACCGCCAGCTGCAAGGGCTGCCATGCCATGGGCGTTAATGACTACGTCTTTGCCACTGGAGTTCCCGTTGTTGGCTCGCAGACGACGCCGCCACCGGCTGGAACAGTGGCCTACCATACAGTCGGCAGCAATGTACCGACGGCGGATTGCAATAGTTGTCACAAGGACTACGCAACCTTCGCGGGGGCCACGGGATATGCTCACGTTGCTTCCGATGCCGGCAAGTGCAACACTTGCCACACCGGCAGTGGCGTCGGGAAACAAAAGATATCCAACCACGTCACCACGACGGCGTCCTGCGACGTCTGTCATACGACCTGGATCAGCAATCTGTCCAACGAAATCGGCGTCTTTGCCGCCTGCACCAACAATCCAAGACCGAACAGCTGCATGGGTACAGCTGGGCACGCTGCGGTGAGTTCCACCTGCGCATCCTGCCACTTGGCTACGGGTGACCAGGTCCTCAGCGGTGGCGCCACGGCAATGACGATGGTCGGTCTGCCGGACAAGCATATCCCGATCAATTCGGGGGCCGCCTGCAGCGCCTGCCACGACAAGGCCAACTTCACGACGTTCAGCCGCACATGGACTGCCGCGATGATGGATCATGCAGCGGTGAGTATCACGAGCTGCAACGCCTGCCACGCTTCGCCGGTGAACACCAGTTTCACCTCGACGCCGGCGCTGACGATCCGGGCGACGCCGACGCAGGGCGTTGGACCCAACCCGTCCGGACACATACCGGTGACGGGCGACTGCGCGGTCTGCCACAGCAGTGGCAACTACACGACATCAGGCTTCACACAGACCTGGACGGCGAGCAGCATGAACAACCACAGTGGCGTCAGCACGGCGAGCTGCAAGGGCTGCCATGCCATGGGGGTTGCGGACTACACATTTGCGAGCAGCGTCAAGGTGGTTGGATCGCAGACGACGACTTTGCCGTCGGGCATCACGGCGTTCTATCACATCGCGCCGGGCACGGGCGGTGCGCCGACTGCGGACTGCAACGTCTGCCACACCTCCTTAAACAGCTTTAGCACAGCAATGTATAAGCACACGACCGCTGATGCTGGCAAATGCCTGACTTGCCACAACGGCACGGGTGGCGGGATGGTGAAGATTGCCAACCACATATCGACCACGGCGTCCTGCGATGTCTGCCACACGACTTGGAACATTTCGGCCAATCTGGCCAACGAGGCCGGTGTTTTCGCCGCCTGCTCGACCAATGCCAACGCGTGCATGGGTAGCACCGGACATAACGCCGTCACTGGCGCCTGCAACAGCTGCCATTTGCCGACTGGCAACAACAGCATCACCGGAGGTGCGACACCGGTGACGGTGGTCGGCTTGGCCGCCAAGCACATTCCCATCGTCTCAGGCGCTGCCTGCGAGACGTGCCATGGCAGCGTGTACACATCATTTGCGCGTAGCGACTGGCTGACGGCAATGAAGCATACTTCCGCCGTCATCAGCTTGGCTTCGTGCAACGCCTGCCACGCCTCGCCTGCAAACACCAGTTTCACCTCGACGCCGGCGCTGGCGATCCGGACGACGCCAACACAGGGCGTTGGACCCAACGCGTCCGGACACATACCGGTGACGGGTGACTGCAAGGTCTGCCACAGCAGTGGCAATTACACGACGAGCGGTTTCACGCAAACCTGGACAGGAACAACCACACTGCACAGCGCGGTGAGCACGGCCAGTTGCAAGGGCTGCCATTCAATGACAGCACCGGATTACACCTTTGCCACCAACGTCAAGGTGGTTGGATCGCAGACGAGTCCACCACCGACCGGAACCGTGGCCTACCACACGCTGACTGGGAATGCGCCGACGACCGATTGCAATAGTTGTCACGTTTCGCTGA
>CAISUK010000584.1 GCA_903888645.1 uncultured Pseudomonadota bacterium
CTCAGCAAAGCGACGAAAAGTTTCGTGGCGAACGCCGGCCATGGTTTCGCTATCGACTGATGCAGCCAGCCTGTAAAGGGCTTCGTTCATAATACTCCCCCTCTTTTGGAACTATTGGACAACGGAAAACGATAAACGGTATACCTAGTATATACAGTTTAACAATCCCGTAACATACCAATTACGGATTATTTTTCGGTTCAATGTTTCTCTTATCGACCAGTTTGCGGTTGGCTTTAGGGCTACGGCTGCCGCTGCCTCCAAATTTGGAGCGAGTAACGGTCAGACTGTTGGCGGTGAACAGTTCGACTGTTGGCGACAACAGTTCAACAGTACCAGTACTCACCGATCAATCTTCAGGCGGGCCGGCATCCAAGGAGCTCGACGACGTTGCTGCTGGTCGACGCGGTCAGTGCAGATGTTCCTCGATCATCTCCCAGCGGCGATCCGTCACCATCGCGAAACGACAGCGATCGGCCGATAGCCCGGCCCACAATCCGCCGATCAGACGGTCGTCTGCGGCGGCGGTCCAGCGGTCGGCGCCCTTGTATTCGACGGCGAGGATCGCTCCGGGTTTTTCCGCCAAACCCGGCAACTGGCAGAGAAAGTCCGGGTAGAAACGCCCGTCGGCCTTTTGCAGGAAGAAGGAGCTGCCTTCGCGGCGCACCAGATTGCGCACCCAGAAGCGGATGCGGCCCTGTTGCGCCTGGATGTCCAGCCAGCAGGCGCAATCGAACTCCTCCTTGCTGTCGAAATCGCCGATGCGGCCGTAGAAGTGCTTGCGGAAATCGAATCGGCCAAAGCGTCCGTCATAGTCGCGACTGGGTGCATAAGCATGCGGCTGAAACTCGAATGCATAACAGTCGCTGACCGCCACACGCGCCGCGGCATCGGCGCCGAACAGGGTTTGTTGAAAGGCCTTGCCCACCGCCTGTTGGCGCAGGTTGCGCAGGCGCGCCTCAAGACGATTGCGGATCAGGAATTTTTGCAGGTTGACGCGCGCCAGCGTGAAGGATTCCCGCTGCAACAACGTACTCAGCCAGGCGGCCACGAACGCCTGTTTGCTGGCGTGGGTGAGCGAAGGCTCGGGGAGGTTGCGGCATAGCCAGGTGGCCAGACGCACTTCATTCCAATGCTCGGGTTGGTAGACCAGGCCGAGATCGCGCTGCAGATCGGGCAGAAAGCGCGAGACGACATGGCCGCTGGCGGCGTCGACATCGATCTCGCCTGCCTCCGCCACCTTCAGGCCGGCACCCAGCGCGGCAATGTCGTCCGCATCGGGCGCGGCATCGTAGAGCGACAGGTCCCACGCGTATTCCAGGACCTCAGGGTCGTCGAACAGTTGCAATTCGCCCTGCATGCGCAGCGCCAGTTGCGGCACCTGGAAGCGCTCGCCGAGTTCGGCCGGCGTCTGGAAGAATTCGATGGCGCTGCTGCGGCTGATTTCGGCGGCCGCGGCGATGGCCGTTGCTGCGCTTTCCGACTTGACCGCTGCCTGCAGCGCTGAAGTTTCGTCTTCGCTCAGCGGTGCGCCGATGGTCAGCGTATTCAGCTTGCCATCCCAACTCAGCTTGTCGCGGATCGGCTTCGGCACGCTCTTGAGATCGGGCTTTTCGGACAAGGTAATTGCTACCGGCCGCATCACCACCCGCCCGCCATGACCGTCCAGATCCAGTCGCGATTGTTCGGCCCTGGCCGCCGTGACGAATTCAGCCACCTCGCGCCGCTCGAAGCCCGCCCCGGCCACCAGGCGGTCACGCAAGGCGGAGGCAGTCTCGGCGAAATTGCGCGATACGACAAAGGCGTATGACTGATTCAGCGCCCGCGCCTGTCGATGACTCGCACCCGGTTGGCGCAATACCCGGCCGAGCAACTGCTCGACCGCCGTCGCCGAATGCAGCGAGGCCATGCTGACCAGGATGTAGGCGAACGGGCAATCCCAGCCTTCGGCCAGTGCCTTCTGGGTGATGACGAATTTCACCGGGCAATTCGGGTCGGCAATGCCCAGTTTGTAATCGGCATCGATTTGCTCCAGCCCCTTTTCCTCGCCGGTGGCGATGATGAGCTCGTTGGCCGGAATGCCGTGGTTGGTGATCAGCTCGTTCTTCACGCGCTCGAAGTCGAGCGTCTCGACACCGGCCCGGCGCGGCTCCGACTGAATCAGCACCAGCGGCCGCAAGTAGGCGGCACCGGCGCGGCGTTCGTCGTCGGCCAGCTTGTGCAAGGCATCGCGGCGACCGATGGCATCGGCCAGACATTGCAGCCAGTTCGGTTCGGTTTCCAGTACCACCGGCAGCTTGATCATTTCTTCCGCCTTCAACTCGGCGGCCGAGACGCTGTGCAACACGTTGCTCGGGGTGCGTTCCAGATCGGGCGTGGCGGTCAGTTCCATCACCCCGCTGGGGCGAAAGCGCGCCAGCATGTCGAAGGCCAGTTCGGTGCGGCTGTTGTGCGCCTCATCGACGACCACGAAGGGTCGGCGCAGGCGCAACACATTGGCCAGCGAATAAGGCGTAATTCGGTCCGCGCCTTCACCCTCAGTCAAGAGCTCA
>CAISUK010000585.1 GCA_903888645.1 uncultured Pseudomonadota bacterium
CCAGCCAAGTTACTTCGTATCCCATACGCAATTTGGATCCCCGGGTTTCATGCTATCCAAATCTTTTGTCTGGTAGTTCACGACATTGCCCCCCACGAAAAGGCAGTTGGTGCCGCAATGCCTGTCGGCAAAACGTTGGCTGGCGATGCTGGTTTTAAGATAGGCCGGGTCGGATGGCGGAATGATGTTGGATGCTCCGTATCCTTTGTAACTTTGGCTGGGGTATATGATGGAACCTCTGGCAGTGTATGAATCCGCTATATAGACGCTCATGGAGGGGTTGGCCCATGCCACGCCGGGCACGGTCGAAAAGGCGCTGCTCAACTGAGGATGGCCTGGGGATATGTTGCCGTAACAATCCACGGTGGTATAGGAGGGCAGGGAGGTTTGATACATCACCCCGTAGCTTCCGGCCAGAGAGGTGTCGAACAGGTCATGGCCCGTGATTTCCGCGTCCGAATGGAAAACCTCCCCGATGGCACCCGTATCCTTCCCAGCCGGACAGTTAAACACAGCAAACCCGCAAGTATAAGGCAGGAGATTGGTCCGCCAGGATTTCCATGGATTGACGTATGAGCCGTCGGTTGGATAATTCTTCCAGCAGATGGGAACGTATTCACCGAAGTCTGAGCTGTACATGCCCGCGGCAACGCCTATGTTCCGAAGACTGGCTTCGCAGGCCGCTCGCTTGGCCAGGAGCCTGGCATTGGCCATCCAGGGGATAAGAATGGTGACCAATAAAACAAGGATGGCGACCACGACAAGCAATTCCAGAAGGGTAAACCCGCCGCTGGCAAACCGTTTGGCTTGAAGAGTCAATCGCCGTGGATGCTTCCCCGGATTCATAGGCTTTGTTCTTTGTGAAAGTTGGAATCTCAGATTCGCACCTTGGAGCTTATCTATCGCCGATCAATCCTGTTCGGCACTCAGATTGCAATGATGTCCGGGCAGTCTTAATAAGTTCTTAACTTGCGCCAGCCGGTTTTGTCGCGTTTGATATATACATGGCCGGTAAGAAGCGTGACAAGATTCAAAGCGAGCAACTGGAGGGTTTCAAGTACTTCAAGGTACTTTCCGGCATGCTTGAGACATTGCACGAAGCGGGCTGCCGGCGTGACCGTGCGCACAATCGCATCCTTCACATGGACCAGTACATCACGCTGCTGCTGATGTACATGTTCAATCCCATCTGTTCTTCCTTGCGGGCCATTCAGGAGGCCAGTGATCTGAAGAAGGTTCAGCGTGTGCTCAAGGTGCCGCGGGCCGCATTGGGCTCTCTCTCGGAGGCCGCACGCGTCTTCGACAGTGATCTGCTGGTGGGCATCATTGGCCAACTGGTGGAGCAGTTGAAGCCGATCCGTCACGACGCCAAACTCTCGGACTTCGACCAGATCATCACGTTGGTGGACGGCTCCTGGTTGCCAGCCATCGCCAAGACGACCTGGGCGTTGTTCCGCAAGGACGACACTCATCGCGCCATCAAGGCCCACATGCACGTCGAACTTCTTAAGGGCGTGCCGGTGGCGGCCACCATCACCGACGCCAACAGCAGCGAACACACGGTGCTGACGGAGCATCTGGAGGCCGGACGATTGTACGTGTTGGATCGCGGGTATGCCAGGTACGACCTGTTAGAGGCCATCCTTAACGCCAAGAGCAGCTTCGTCTGCCGCCTGCAGGACAACGCTGTGTTCGAGGTCATCGAAGAACGCCAACTGGATGACGAGGCATTGAACGCCGGCGTGGTCCGCGACGCGGTCGTCGGCCTGGGCTGCAAGGCGACACGCGGCAAGCTCAGTCGTCCCCTGCGAATCGTCGAGATCGAATGCACGCCGCATCGCAAGCCCTCGGGCAAGACCGCTCGCGGAGGGCCCGAACAGGGCGATACGATCCTGATCGTTACGGATCGGCTGGACTTGCCGGCCGACGTGGTGGGCCTGCTCTATCGATGCCGTTGGCAGATCGAGATATTCTTCCGCTTCTTCAAGCATGTGCTGGGCTGCCGACATCTGCTGAGCACCGACAAGAACGGAATCGAACTGGAGACCTACGCGGCCATCATCGCCTGCCTGCTGATCGCCCTGTGGACCGGCCGCAAACCGACGCTGAGCACCTACCGCATGCTGTGCTGGTACTTCAGCGGCTGGGCGGATGAAGAAGAACTGATGCGTCACATCAGCAAGCTGCCGCCGCAGGATGCCGCCGAAAAACTCGCCTAAGCATTACAGGCCGGTCCCGACACACACCGACGCCGACCTTGAGGCTGCGCACGTCAGACCCAACAATGCCCCGAACAACCCACGACAATCACCAACCGACACCCTTGCTTCTTACATCACATCGTGGTGCAATCTGAGTGCCGAACAGGATTGAAGGTGTCCCTAAAATTCTGAATATCGACCTTCTATCCAATTTTGCCCGATTATTGTCCATTATTTCCCTGCTATAC
>CAISUK010000586.1 GCA_903888645.1 uncultured Pseudomonadota bacterium
CGGCACGACCTGGGGCTGGTACTCCTACGATCCCTCGCTGAACGCCATGTTCTACGGCACGGGCAACCCGTCGACCTGGAACCCGGCCCAGCGTCCTGGCGACAACAAGTGGTCGATGTCCATCTGGTCGCGTGACGTCGACACCGGCAAGGTCAACTGGGTCTACCAGATGACCCCGTACGACGAGTGGGACTTCGACGGCATCAACGAGATGATCCTCGCTGACATCGACGTCAAGGGCAAGAAGCGCAAGGCTCTGGTGCACTTCGACCGTAACGGCTTCGGCTATACGCTAGATCGTCTCACCGGCGAACTGCTGGTTGCCGAGAAGTTCGATCCAAAGGTCAACTGGGCCACCCACGTTGACATGAAGACCGGCCGTCCGCAAGTTGTGTCCAAGTACTCCACCGAGCAAAACGGTGAAGACGTCACCACCAAGGACGTCTGCCCGGCCGCTCTGGGTTCCAAGGACCAGCAACCCGCTTCCTTCAGTCCGGATACCGGCAAGTTCTATGTTCCGACCAACCACGTCTGCATGACCTACGAGCCGTTCAAGGTTGAATACACCGCTGGCCAGCCGTATGTTGGCGCCACCCTGACGATGTTCCCGGCCCCCAATTCACACGGTGGCATGGGTAACTTCATCGTCTGGAATGCGGGCACGGGCAAGATCGAGCAGACCAAGGCAGAGAAGTTCTCGGTATGGTCGGGTGTTCTGACCACCGCCGGCGGCATCGCCTGCTACGGCACGCTCGAGGGTTATCTGAAGTGCGTCGATACGAAGGATGTCAATAAGGAACTGTACAAGTTCCGCACACCGTCCGGCATTATCGGCAACGTCTTCACCTATCAACAAGCCGGCAAGCAGTACATCGGCGTGTTGTCAGGTATCGGCGGCTGGGCTGGCATCGGGCTGGCTGCTGGTCTCGAGAAGGACACGGACGGCCTCGGCGCTGTCGGTGGCTATCGCGACCTGCAGAAGTTCACGAGCCTCGGCGGTACCCTCACCGTCTTCTCGCTCGACTAAGCCGTTCTGTAAAACGTAATACGCTCCTCCCCCGCGGGCAGCTTCTCACGAAGTCTGCCCGCGGTGGGTTAGGGGTGGTCGCGTAGCGAGGCCCTGAACGTTTATCTTTACCGTCGGACCGAGCGGGACGTGTTCGGCGAAACAAATGCAGTTTGCTGGAACACCGTCTCTCAGAACTGGAGCTGGGACAGGGCGAACCCACGGCTGGACAAGCGTTCTTTTTCGCCGGTCGGTGAAGGGATGAGCGGTGCCAACGCGCCCCCCAATCTTTTCAAAGGCACGGCACAAGAAAGTCGTATGGAGCAGATATGAAATTGAATTTCCGAATCGGAATGCCGTTGCTGGTGTTATCACTCCTGGCCTTGGCCCAGGCGCCGGCGCTGGCTGAGGAGCCGGCCGCCCCACCTTACACAGTGGCGGAGGGCAACAATGTCGATGCGAAGACCTTCGAAGGATGGAAGACCTGGCGTGCCATGGCCTGCGAGCGTTGTCACGGTCCCAATCAGGAAGGCCTGGTCGGCCCTTCGCTGGTCAATTCGCTGAAAGTCTTGACCAAAGAGCAATTCGTCACGACAGTGACCAATGGTCGTCCGGAAAAAGGAATGCCCAACTTCGGCGGCATTCAGTCCGTTGTCGACAACATCAACAATCTATATGCCTACCTCAAGGGTCGCTCCGATGGCGCGATCAAACCGGGTCACGTGCATAAAATCGCAGAGTGATTAATTCGTTGCGCCGGACCATGGCGGAAATGCCACGTGCCGCAAGGAGAAGTAAATGATGCACTTGTTTTCTACCATTCGGATCGCCATTGGCCTGCTGTTGGTGGTTGCGGTCGCTGGTTCCGCCCAGGCAGATCCCGATGCCACGGTACTGCGTGTCTGCGCCGATCCAAATAACCTTCCCTTGTCGGACAAGGCGGGCCACGGTTACGAGAACCGCATTGCCCAGTTGATCGGCGAAGAACTGGGGCGCCCGGTCGAATACGTGTGGTTTCCGCAGCGCATGGGCTTTGTTCGCAACACCTTGCGCGCGCCCAACGGGTCCGGTGGATTCAAGTGCGATCTGATCATCGGCGTCCCGGAAGACTACGAGATGACGGCGAATACCCGGCCCTATCTGCATTCGGCTTGGACCATGGTTTTCCCTGACCGACCCGACCTGGCCTCGGTAAAGACCCCTGAGGATGTGATGGCGCTGCCAGCCGAAGTGCGCGGCAAGCTGCGCTTCGGGGTGTTTACGCACACGCCACCACTGGACTGGTTGTTCGATCACCAACTGTTCGATCAGGCTGTTCCGTATCCGGCCCTATCGGGCGATCCGGAGGAAATACCTGGACAAATCGTTGCCAACGACCTTGCCGAAGGCAAGATCGACGTGGCCATGGTATGGGGACCAATCGGCGGATATTTCGCCAAGCAGGCGAAGCAGCCGATGCGCGTGGTGCCGTTTGCTTCGACAAAGACGCTCAAGTTCGACTATCAGCTTTCGCTCGGTGTTCGCCATCCGGACAAGGCGTGGAGAGCGACGCTAGACGCGATCATCGCCAAGCGCCAGTCTGATATTGACGCGATCCTGCGTGATTTTGGCATTCCCCTGCTGCAGATTCCCTTACCCGTCCACGCCGCCGCGACGCCGGGCAATTCATGAAAGCTGCGGCGTCGTTTTGGCGCGGTCCGATCTTGGCTGCGATGTTTGCCGTCGCGGCAATCTCGGCGCCAGCCAACGCCAATGCGGAAGCTGCCGCGGATGAGTTGACCGCCGCCGAGACCTTGCTGTTCGAAAGCGACCATCTGGCCAGTATCGCCCACCCGGCCAAGCTCGAATACCATTTTTCGTGGGACGGGGCGAATCCCTTCGAGGATCGCATCGTATTGACACTCAAGGGCGACGGTCCCTTGCACGACGTCGAACCGGATTATCTTTCCGGCGTTCAGCACGTTGGCTATCCCGCTGTCGAACAGTCACGCGGCAACCCGCTGTTGCTCTTTTTCCTGGAGCATGATTTGCGCGAGATGCAGCGCGAAACTCAAGGCACGACGGGATATTTCAGGCGCCTGATCCGCGCAGCCTTGGCGCAGGCAGACCTGAAAATCGAATCGACCACCGTTGCGGTCGGCGGTCGGCAGGTCCCGGCACGGCGCGTCCTGATCGAACCCTATCGCGCCGATCCGAATGCAGCGAAGCGCTATCCACGCTTGGCCGGCAAGACCTATGAATTCATTCTGGCTGACGAAGTGCCCGGGCAGATCGTCACGCTGGCGACGCGAGTTGTTTCTGCCGACGGGAAAACGCAAACCTCGCGCGTCGACTGGGCTGGTTTGACCCCCATGTAATTATCGAGAAAAAGAAACTGCGGGAGACTCCATGAATGTGACCGAACTGACGGCAGACAGCAGAACAGCGCGGCGCAGTAATAGCTCTCCGCAAAGCGACAGTTACCTAACCATTGCCTCCGGTCATGCCCCGTTGGCAGACGTCTCGGCGCACCCCTCGACACGGTCGACACGCAGTCGCATCTTCATCCGGCGCTTGCAGATCGACGCCCGCATCGGCGTCTACGATTGGGAAAAGTTGGCCTTGCAGCCGGTGGTGATTGACCTCGAATTCGCACTCTCCTCGGAACTCGCTTGCCATACCGACCGGCTCGGCGACGCGATCGATTACTCCGCCGTCGTCGAGCGGATGCGCGAGCTGGCAACAGAAAAACACTATGAACTCGTCGAAGCCATGGCGGAAACAATGGCGATGGCCATACAGCAGGAGTTCGGCGTTCCCTGGTTGAATTTGACGCTTTCCAAGTTGGCCCCCTTCCCCGGTGCTGAAGTTGGCATTGTCGTCGAAAGGGGGCAGCGTACCTGAGGCCGCCTTCTGCCCCGATTCGGCAGACGAGCAGACGACGGATTTGCGCACTCGATGGTATGAAACGCATTGGCCAGCCAAACGGAAATGTTATCCCGCCAGTACGTACATGAACTTCTTCATGTAGACGGGGATCCTTTGGTCCAGCGGCGCAGGCTTCGGCTAGCTGAACGCTTGCCCGGTTTCGAGGCCGAACTGAGTGAATTATTTGAAGACATAGACGATATCGAAACGGCGCTGGTGTGCGCCGATGCAGATGGTGTCGTGCTTTTCCTTCGCGTCGGCCAGGCCGTGGCAGACGATGTTTTTGGACGCGGTCTGTGGGTCGGCATGGATTGGCACAAACAGCGCTGGTCAATCCCCGGCGAAGTGGTCTGTCACGCCGCCCCGGTGTTTGGCTCGGATCAGCGCCAAGCCGCGACTGTCGCTATTCTGACCCGCTCGAACAAAGCTTCCGGCTATGCCATGGCCCTGGCACGGATTGCCGCACGCACCTTGAACTACCGGGTGGCGGCAGAACAACTCGGGCGGCGCAGCATGCCCATCATCGTTGCTCGCGACGGACCGGAAGTGACAGCCCATCGGGCTCGCCTCGCGGTTGCGGAGCGCGTTGCCTGCGGCGATCCCGGGGTCGCCCGCAGCCTTGAATTGGCGCAGCGCCTGGCCGGACGCAACATTCCCATCCTCCTGATCGGCGAAACCGGCAGCGGCAAGGAAGTGTTCGCGCGGGCCGTTCATCTGCTCTCGCACCGCTACGTCGGTCGATTCGTCGCCGTCAATTGTGCTTCGGTACCGGAATCGCTGATTGAATCCGAGTTGCTTGGCTATCGTCGCGGTGCCTTCACCGGCGCTGCCCGCGAAGGCTATCGTGGACGCATCGTCCAGGCCGATGGCGGCGTGCTCTTCCTCGACGAAATCGGCGACATGCCCTTGACATTGCAGGCGCGCTTGCTGCGTGTGCTGGAAGCCGGCGAAGTCACACCGCTGGGCAGCGACGAACCAGTGAAGGTCGATATCCAGATCATCAGCGCCACCCATCGCGATCTCGAACAGAGTGTCCGCGACGGCCTGTTTCGCGAGGACCTCTACTATCGGCTCTGCGGTATGCGCATCAACTTGCCGCCATTACGTGAGCGCAGCGACCGGCGCACGCTGCTGCTCTCGGTTCTTGAAGAAGAATCGCAGGGGCAGGCAGCCTTCGATGCCATTGCGCTGGAAGCGCTCGACCGCTACACTTGGCCCGGCAATCTGCGCGAACTGCGCAACACGGTGCGGGTCGCGCTGGCTTTCGTCGAGGAGGGAATCGTCCAGCTCGAGCACTTGCCGGCGCTGATCACCGGGCGGATGCCGGCCCGGACGCTGCCGTTGGGCGAGCGTGGCGTGCTGCTGGCAGAGATCGAACATCAGCGCTGGAACATTTCGGCAGTGGCGCGAAAACTGGGTATTTCGCGCAGCACGCTTTATCGCCGGATGCGCCGTCTTGCCATCGTCATACCAGCCAACTCCGAACAATTCGACGATACCGAACTTGATGCAAAACACTGATTGTCACAACGAACAACTCGAACTCGAAGCGCTCCTCACTGCTGAATTTCCCCCGGAATCCGAACGGCGCTATGCTTGGGTTCTGACTGGCTCAGGCCACTTTTTGCGTGAATCCCTGGACATTGCCCTGACGCTGCGCGGCGTCGACTTCTTCTTGTCGCGCGCTGCCGAGGAAATTCTGCCGATGTATGGCTGGCCACTGAAAACGCTGCGCGAAAGGCTCGGCGAGCAGGGCCGCGTATTGCGCGAAACAAGCTACAGTTCGGCACCGGTAGGTCTGCTCTATCGATGCTTCTACCACACCGTCGTGGTTGGCCCGGCCACTTCCAACACCATCGCGAAATGCGTCTGCGGATTGTCCGATACGCTGGCTACCAACATGTATGCACAAGCCGGCAAGTGCCGCATCGAGAGCATCGTCTTTGCCTGCGA
>CAISUK010000587.1 GCA_903888645.1 uncultured Pseudomonadota bacterium
CTCCACGTTCCAATGTCTTTGCCTGCGCGGAACCCGGCAGGCGGGATGGGGACCTGACCTGATGCGCGTCGTCGTTCTCGGCGCTGGCGTCGTCGGCGTGTCCGCCGCCTGGTATCTTGCCGAGGCTGGACACGAGGTGACGGTCATTGAGCGTCAGCCATCGGCCGGCCTCGAGACCAGCTTTGCCAACGGCGGCCAGATTTCGGTGAGTCACGCCGAACCCTGGGCCAATCCCGGTGCCCCTGCAAAGATTTTGCGCTGGATGGGTCGCGAGGATTCCCCGTTGCTGTGGCGTTGGCGCGCTGATCCGGCGCAATGGCGGTGGGGGTTGCAGTTCCTGCGCGAGTGCAGCGCCGTGCGTACTCGCGCCAATATCGCGGCCATTCTTCGCTTGGCGCTATATAGCCGGAGTTGTCTGCAGGACTTGCGCCTGACTACCGGTATTGCGTATGACCACCTCGAACGGGGCATCCTGCACATCTATTCCGATCCGCGCGAATTCGAGTCCGCCATTCCGCAGGCTGCGCTGATGCGCGAATACGGTTGCGAGCGCGCCGTCAAGAGCGCGAGCGAATGCCTGACCATCGAGCCGGCGCTGCAGAATGCGGCTGTGCGCATTGTCGGCGGTACCTATACCGCAGCCGACGAATCGGGCGACGCATGCCTTTTTACCCAGCAACTGGCAGAACTTTGCCGAAAGCGCGGCGTCATTTTTCATTATGCCAAAGAGATTGCCGGGCTGGATGTTCGCGGCGACGCCGTTGCCGGAGCGAATTTCCGCCAGGGCAAGAATCTCGAAGTAGAGGCCGATGCTTATGTGGTGGCACTCGGGTGCTACTCTGTTCCCCTCTTGGCGCGTCTAGGGGTGAAATTGCCGATCGTTCCGGCCAAGGGCTATTCGATCACCATTCCGCTCGGCGCCGGCAGCCTGGCACCTTCAGTCAGCATTACGGACGACGCCCACAAGGTGGTATTTTCTCGACTCGGCAATCGCCTGCGCGTCGCCGGGACTGCAGAATTTGCCGGCTTTGACACCTCGATCAATGCCATCCGCTGCGCCGCCATCCAGCGTCGCGCCGAGGCGCTGTTTCCGCGCCTGGAGGCCGCCGGGCCTATTGATCTATGGGCGGGCTTGCGCCCGGCAACGCCGGGTAATGTGCCCTTCGTCGGAAGAATGCGCCTGCGCAATCTTTTCGTCGCCAGCGGCCACGGTACATTGGGCTGGACCATGGCTTGCGGTTCGGGGCGATTGCTGGCCGACCTGATTTCAGGCCGACCAGCGGAGATCGATCCTGCACCTTACGGGCACCAGTAATCCACTGGCGCAGTCGTTCCTCGGGGCACTTCAGGGGAGCATTTTGTCCCCCTGTGAATCAGTCGCCGAGTTAAAGGGAGGATGGCTTTGTTTCAGCCAAAGTTTTTTGCGGCGAAGTCCCAGTTGGCCAGACTGGACAGAAAGGTTTCGACAAACTTGGGGCGGAGATTGCGGTAGTCAATGTAATAGGCATGTTCCCATACATCGATAGTCAGCAGTGGTTTCGCGTCACTCGTAATTGGCGTGCCGGCACCACTGGTATTGACGATATCCACACTACCGTCGGTCTTCCTGACGAGCCAGGTCCACCCCGAGCCAAAGTTGCCCACGGCAGAGGCCTGGAAGGCTTTCTTGAAATCGTCGAAGGATCCCCATTTCTTGTTGATGGCATCGGCCAGCGCGCCGGTCGGAGCGCCGCCGCCATTGGGCTTGATGCTGTTCCAGAAAAAAGAGTGGTTCCATACCTGTGCAGCATTGTTAAAAATGCCGCCAGTAGGTGCTTTCTTGACAATGGCGTCGAGATCGAGACTTTCGTACTCGGTGCCCTTGATCAGGTTATTGAGGTTGGTGGCGTAGGCTTGGTGATGTTTGCCATAGTGGAACTCCAGAGTTTCCTTGGAGATGTGCGGAGCCAATGCGTCGATGGCATAGGGCAGGGGGGGCAGAGTATGTTCCATGGGAAATCCTTTCCTGATTTGGTTAAGAAACTTGACTATTTTAGTAAGGAAACGTCTGGGTGACAACCTTCAAGGCTGTTCTTCATGCGCGCGCCCGGCAATCTCCTGAATTGTGGCGCGGGCTTTGCCGCTGGCGAATTGTAGTGAAATAGCCGCGCCTGCATGCAATTGCAGAGAGTCGCGGACGATATTGTTCTTTGCATCGCGAACAATGGCGAAACCGCGCGCCAGGGTGCTCTCCGGGTTGAGATGCTTCAGTGCTGCGGCGACCTGATCGAGCGCTTGATGGGAGCTACCAAGATTTGCGCGCAATGCGCTGGTCAATCGCTGGGCGAGTAGCGCGACTCGGTTGTCCAAGTTTTCGGTCTCGATTCGGCCTCGGACAAGCCGAAATCGAAGTAATGACAAAGTCGTATTCTTTGTCTGCACTTGGCGACCCATTGCGGCATTGAGTCGGGTTTCCAAGTGGCCGACAAGTTGCTGTTGGCGAACCAGTCGTTCGCCGGGGTGAATTAGCCGACGTGCGAGCAAATCCAGGCGCTGCATGTTGCCTTCTATCATGCGGAAGGTAAGGTGCCGTAACGCATCGCGCAACTTTGCCGCCTCTGCGCTGGCCGCAAACCAACCGGCGCTGGCCAGTTCGGCCGCCGCCGTGGGTGTCGCGGCGCGCGCATCGGCAACGAAGTCGGCGATCGTCGTGTCAGTCTCGTGGCCGATGCCGCTGATGACCGGAAGCGAACAGCTGGCGATGGCGCGCGCTACCGATTCATCGTTGAACGCCCAGAGATCTTCTATGCCGCCGCCGCCGCGGGCAAGAATGATTGCGTCAATCTCGCTGTTCGTGCTGGCCCTTTGCAAGGCAGCGACGATCTGTGCCGGCGCCGCATCACCCTGGACTAGTGTTGAAAAGATCGTTACCGGAAGATGCGGAGCACGCCGCCCCATCGTGGTCAGGACGTCATGCAGTGCTGCACCATGTGCAGATGTGACGATGCCAATTCCCATTGGAAAGCGAGGCAGCTTGCGCTTTCGCTCACTATTGAAAAGCCCCTCGGCGCTGAGTTTGTCGCGCAGCCTGGCAAAG
>CAISUK010000588.1 GCA_903888645.1 uncultured Pseudomonadota bacterium
ATGGTCTGCCGCGACATGATGTCTTCGCGGATGCCGGCATAGACATGCAATATGACAAAGGTGACGATGCCCCACATGCCAAGGTGATGCCAGCTATGCGTCATCTGGCTGCCGCCGAGCAAGGGAATTACCCAGCCGAAAACCTTGTCCTGCCAGCTACCCATGCCTTCGCCTTCGCCGTAGAGCGCGAAGCCGGTGAAGATCATGCCGGTACCCACCAGTGTCACGAACAGGAACATGAAGAAATGCCCCATCGGGTTGTGGCCGACATATTTTCTTGGATACTTTTCCAGGAAGAGATACCAGCGCAACTCCTGGAAAAACCCGCTCCACCAATCCGGGTTGAAGATGGGCAGGAAGAACATTTGCCGGGCGTGAATATTCCCGGCGAAAGCCCAGTAGATGCGCACCAGAAAGCCGATGGCAAAGGTATAGGCAGCGGCGAAGTGGGTGAAACGGATGTACCCCATCAGAAAGTTGGCGGACGCCTCGCCCGCCACGGTCGGCGGCGGGCTGGCGATCAGATAGCCGGTGGCGGCCAGAATCACAATGCAAAGCGCATTGAGCCAATGCCACAGTCGCACCGGTGCCTCATAGACGAACACCGAGCGGCCTCCGGCGGTTTCCGCATTCTCCACAAACTGTTGAACAGGCATGGCGGTCTCCTTTCCGCGCGCTTCAGCGCACCTTGACGGAGGACATTTCCTGCCCCTCCGGACTGATGACGTGCGTTGAACAGGCCAGGCACGGATCGAAGCTGTGCAGGGTGCGCAGAATCTCCAGCGGCTGCTCGGCATTGGCCATCGGCGTGTTCATCAGCGCGGCTTCGAAGGCGCCGATCTGGCCCTTCGGATCGCGCGGACTGCCATTCCAGGTCGTCGGCACGACGCACTGGTAGTTTTCGATGCGGGTGTCCTTGATCTTGATCCAGTGGCCGAGCGCACCGCGCGGTGCCTCGGTGAAACCGGCGCCCTTGGCTTCCTTCGGCCAGGTCGATGGTTCCCACTTGTCGACGTTGGCGGTCGCCGTATCGCCGGCCTTGAGATTGGCGATTAGCTTGTCGAACTCCTTGCGCTGCAAATCGGCGCAATAGAGCCCTTCGATGCCACGGGCGGCGGTGCGGCCCAGCGTCGAGAACAGCGCCGTCACCGGCACATCCAGTTTCTTCAGGACACCGTCGATGGTGTCCTTGATGAACGGATATTGCTTGCCCTGGACGTAGCCGAGCACCATGCGCGCCAACGGGCCGACTTCCATGGCATTACCCTTCCAGCGCGGCGCCTTGATCCACGAGTATTTTGCCGCTTCGTCGAGATTCTCGATCTTGGTCCGGGTGCCCTTGAAGTTGGCGCCTTCAGGCGCGTAGTTGGGCTCGGTAACGCCGTCGAACGGATGCAGGCCCTTGGTCTCGTCGGCATATTTGTACCAGGAGTGGCTGACGAATTCCTGGATCTGCTCCGGATCCTTGAGGTCGACAGCGTGAATCTTGCTCAAGTCGCCGCCGATGATGGCGCCGCGCGGCAGCAGCAGGTTGCCCGCAGTGTAGTCGTTGGCCTTCTGCGGCACGTCGCCGTAGGACAGAAGGGCTTGCGACGAAAGGCCGCCACCATGGAGCCAGCCCTTGTAGAACGAGGCGATTGCCAGCAGATCGGGGATATATACCTGCTCAATGAAATCGTAAGAGCGGTCGATGATGCTCTTGACGAGATTGAGGCGCTCCATATTGACGGCGCCAACCGCGCCGACGTCGTTGAGGTTGATGGCGCAGGGCACGCCGCCGACCAGCCAGTTCGGGTGCGGATTCTTGCCGCCGAAGATGGTGTGCACCTTGACGATTTCCTTCTGGAAATCGAGCGCTTCCAAGTAGTGCGCCACCGCCATCAGATTGGCTTCCGGCGGCAGCTTGTAGGCGGGGTGCCCCCAGTACGCGTTCTTGAAGGGCCCGAGCTGACCCGACTCGACGAAGCGCTTGAGCCGGTTCTGCAGGTC
>CAISUK010000589.1 GCA_903888645.1 uncultured Pseudomonadota bacterium
AGCTGCCTGGATGTCGCCAAAATCCGTGTCGTTTTCGTCGTTGGGATCGCGCGTACCTGAACCGTGAGACAGCTCCGTTCCCCAACCGGCCTCATCTTCGAAATTGCTTGCCGGTGCACTCTCGGCTGGCGCGGCCTGGGAGGAATTAAGTGCGTCGACCGAGGGAGAGAATCCGGCCGCGGCATCTTCCCCTTCGAAACGCTCTTCGCGTTCGAGCAAGGGATTCTCTTGCAGAAACTGCTCGATTTCCTGATTGAGTTCCAGCGTTGACAGCTGCAATAGCCGAATCGACTGCTGCAACTGCGGCGTCAGTGCGAGGTGTTGGGAGAGTCTTAGTTGGAGTGTTTGTTTCATGAATCGGCGGGCGGCGCTGCGGCGCTCTTACATGCGGAAGTGTTCGCCCAAATAGACTTTCCGGACGCTTTCATTATAAACAATCTCGTCAGGCCGTCCGGCGGCCAATACTTCTCCGGCATTGATAATTGTGGCACGGTCACAAATGCCCAAGGTTTCGCGTACGTTGTGGTCGGTGATCAACACGCCGATGCCGCGTCCCTTCAGGAAGTTGATGATTTTCTGAATGTCGATGACGGCAATCGGGTCAACACCGGCAAAAGGTTCGTCGAGCAGGATGAAGCGCGGATCGGTCGCCAAGGCGCGGGCAATCTCGACCCGCCGCCTTTCGCCTCCCGACAGAGAGATGGCCGCGTTGTCGCGCAAATGTGTGATGTGCAATTCTTCCAGCAACTTCGCCAGGCGAGCCTCAACCTGCCCGGCGTCGAGCGCCTGCAGTTCAAGCACGGCGCGGATATTGTTGGCCACGCTGAGCTTGCGGAACACCGAGTTTTCCTGAGGCAGATAGGACAGGCCAAGCCGCGCCCGACGGTGAATCGGCATGTGCGTCAAGTCGGCGTTATCGATGTGAATGTTGCCGCCGTCGCAGGCCACCAAGCCGACCACCATGTAAAAGCAGGTGGTTTTGCCGGCGCCATTGGGGCCGAGCAGGCCGACCACTTCGCCGCTACCTACTTCGAAGGAAACATCCTTGACGACGGTGCGTTTTTTGTAACGCTTGCACAGCGCACTGGCGGTAAGACGTGACGCCGTCATTCGGCAGGATCCTTGAGCAATCGGCGAATCACTTCGCTGGAAAAACCGCGCGTTTGCAGAAACCGCGCCTGCCGCACCCACTCCCGGGAATCAGCAGGAAGTTCGCCGAATTTTCGCAGCCACAGTGCGCGGGCACGCTCAAGCTCGCTGGGCAAGTCGGCGCCGGCCAGACTGGCTTCAACCGCGTCGCTCGAGACACCTTTATTGCGCAAGGCATAGCGGAGTCGCACGGCGCCAAGGCGCGAACCTTTGGAGCGCAGATAACTTTCAGCGAAGCGAACATCCGAGAGCAGGCCGGACTGCTGGAGTTGATCAAGCACGATGGCTATTTCGTCGGGTGTGCCTTGGGTCGAGAGCTTGCTGGCGAGTTCGACGCGCGTATGCTCGCGTCGAGCCAGCAGCCTTATCGCTTTTTGGCGTAGTTCGTTCACTCCGGCCGGGCTGGCCGCTAAACCGGTTGTGCAGCCAGCGAGACGACACCAACAGCAGCGCGGATCTTGTTTTCGATCTCGACCGAAATATCCGGGTGATCGCGCAGGTACTCTCGGGCATTGTCCTTGCCTTGACCGATCTTCTCGCCGTTGTAGGCATACCAGGCCCCGGATTTCTCGACTATCTTGTGCTCCACGCCGAGTTCGACGATCTCACCTTCGCGCGAGATGCCTTCGCCATAAAGAATATCGAAATGCGCTTCGCGGAACGGTGGCGCTACCTTGTTCTTGACCACCTTGACGCGCGTCTCGTTGCCGACCACTTCCTCGCCCTTCTTGATGGCGCCGGTGCGGCGGATGTCCATCCGCACCGTCGCATAAAACTTCAGCGCGTTGCCGCCAGTGGTGGTTTCCGGACTGCCGAACATGACGCCGATCTTCATGCGAATCTGGTTGATGAAAATCACCAGCGTATTGGTGCGTTTGATGTTCGATGTCAGCTTGCGCAGCGCCTGGCTCATCAGGCGCGCCTGCAGGCCGGGCAGCTGGTCGCCCATTTCGCCTTCGATTTCCGCCCGCGGCACCAGAGCGGCGACTGAGTCGATGACCACGATATCGATGCCGCCAGAGCGCACCAGCATGTCGGCGATCTCGAGGCCCTGCTCGCCCGTATCGGGCTGCGAAATCAGCAGGTCAGGCACATTGACGCCGAGCTTGCCGGCATACACGGGGTCGAGCGCATTCTCGGCATCGATGTAGGCGGCGACGCCGCCGGCTTTCTGCACTTCGGCAACGACCTGCAGACAGAGTGTCGTCTTGCCGGAGGATTCCGGACCGTAAATTTCGACGACCCGGCCGCGCGGCAGGCCGCCGACGCCGAGCGCAATATCCAGCCCGAGCGAGCCGGTCGATATCACTTGCAGGTCGTTTTCGATCTGGGCGGCGCCCATTTTCATGATCGAGCCCTTGCCGAACTGCTTCTCGATCTGGGCCAAAGCGGCCTGTAGTGCCTTTGTCTTGTTCTCGTCCATGAGTTGTATCCTTATAAGTCGAAGCGATTATGGCACAGTTTTTGCGGCGAACTTTCGCCGGTTCAATCCCTTGCCGGTAGTCGGGCCAGCAATCCTTGCAGCGCCTGCACTACCGCTTGCCGCCTGATTTGTTCGCGGTCACCATGAAAGTGGCAGGTTTCGCTGACCGCCGCTTGCTCGGCACGGCACCAGGCAAAGCATACGGTACCCACTGGCTTACCAGGTGAGCCACCGCTTGGTCCGGCAATACCGGTGATCGCCACGCTGACGGAGGCACGGGAATGGGCCAGGGCACCCTCCGCCATCTCCGCCGCAGTGGCTTCGCTGACCGCCCCTGCATCGGCCAGTGTCGATTCTGCGACACCCAGCATGTCGATCTTGGCGGCATTGGAATAAGTGACGAAACCGCGCTCGTACCATTGCGAGCTGCCAGCCGTCGCCGTGATGACGCTGGCGACCCAACCGCCCGTGCAGGATTCCGCGGTGGCCAACATCACCTTGCGTTCCAGCAGAGCCTGGCCAACCACTCCCGACAAGCGGCGCAGTTCGGCGTCCATAGTCAAGCGCTCAGCCAAGCACCCGTTCGACAAACACCTTGACGCCGGCGAGGGCAAGCACGGCGTAGCCGGCGGCGATGACATCATCCATCATCACACCGAAGCCGTTGTGAACCTGTTCGTCAAAATAATCGGCCGGCGCGGGTTTGATAATGTCAAAGCCGCGAAAAAACAGGAACGCTCCCGTTTGCCAGAGCAGACCGGCCGGCGTCAGCATGAGCACAGTCCAGAACGGCACGATCTCATCCCAGACAATGGCACCATGATCGACCACGCCGAGATGCCGGCCGGTGGTATGGCAAGCCTGTACGCCGAGGACGAACATCAAGAACAGGAATATGGCGAAATTCACATCGCCGGGAAAGATGTAGCGTAGCGAACTGTAGGTGAGCCAGGCAAAGGCGGTCCCGGCAGTGCCTGGTGCAAATGGCGACAGGCCGCTACCGCAGCCGCAGGCAATGAAATGCGCCGGATGGCGAATCAGAAAATTTAGCGAAGGCGGTGGATTTCTGGCCATCGATCGGTCACTCGAAATGATCATAGCCGCGGCTTGCCGCGCTCACCGGTCGGCCGCTGGCGTCGACCAGGTTGAGGGTGCCAACGTCGCCCTCGGTAATGCTGCCGACGCAAGTCAGCGTCAACTCAAGCTGCTCGTCGAGTCTTTTTATCTGACGGTGTCGGCTGGCTGCCGCGGTAAAGGCGAGTTCATAATCATCGCCGCCGCCGAGCAGGCAATCCAGAGCCAGCGAGTCCTTTTTGCCCGTGGGCAGAATCGTCGCCGGCAGGCAGTCGAGGCGCAACGTGGCCGATACGGCTGACCGCTCAAGGAGATGGCCGATGTCGGCCAGCAACCCGTCGGAGATGTCGATGGCAGCGCTCGCCAGTCCCCGCAGAGCGAGCCCAAGCGCGACCCGCGGCTGTGGCCGGTGCAAGGCGGCGAGGCAGGTAGTCAACGCCGGTTCGGGGAGGGCGCAGCGTCCCTGCAGATGAGCCAGTCCCAGCGCGGCGCGGCCCGGCGTCCCGGAAACCCAGACTTCGTCACCCGCTTGCGCGCCCGAGCGCAGCAATGCCTGCCCGGGCGGTGCCTCGCCGATGATGGTGACGCAAAAATTCAGCGGCCCTTTGGTCGTATCGCCACCGATGACATCGACGCCGAATTCCGCTGCGCAGGCAAAAAACCCCTTGGAAAACGCCGCGAGCCAGTTTTCAGTTGACGCTGGCAGCGCTGCGGCAAGCAAGGCCCAGCGCGGCTGACCGCCCATCGCCGCAATATCCGAAACATTGACGGCCAAAACCTTCCAACCCAACGCTTCGGGATCTGTATCCGCCAGAAAATGCGTACCGGCAACCAGCATGTCGGTGGACACCAGTAATTCCATTCCTGGCGAGGGCCGCACGATAGCCGCATCGTCGCCAACACCGAGCACCGTATGCCGTGTTGGGCGCGTGAAATGACGCTCGATCAGGGCGAATTCGGAAGGCATGATTGCCTCATCCGTAACAGCTACTGGCACACATCAACGCCGTGCTTCGTCGGGACGCAGCGTCGTCGCCAGTTTGTCGAGCACGCCATTGACGAACTTGTGTCCGTCCGTGCCGCCGTAGGACTTGGCCAGCTCGATCGCCTCGTTGATGACAACGCGATAGGGTGTTTCCGGGAAATGGCGCAGTTCGCAGCTGGCAAGGAGCAAGATGCTACGCTCGACCGGCGAGACTTCGGCCCACTCGCGGTCGATATAGGGGGCCAGTGCCGCCTGCAATGCCGGTGCATGGGCCAGCACGCTTTCGAGCAGCTGGCGATACAGTTCGCCATCCGCCTTGTCGAATCCCGCAATGCCGGCCGCATGAGCTTCGATGGCTGCGCAGTCCTGTCCGCCGACCTGCCATTGATAAAGGCCTTGCAGCACGAACTCCCGGGCGCGGCGACGCGCCGATTTGCTCACGCCAGCGCCTTCAGCAGATTGGCCATTTCGATGGCAGCCTGCGCTGCTTCGCGGCCCTTTTGCGCCATCCGCGCCAATGCCTGGTCGTCATCCTCGGTAGTCAGCACACCGTTGGCGATCGGGATTCCGGTCGCCAATTGAACATCGGCGATGCCGCGCGCCGACTCGTTGGCCACCACCTCGAAGTGATAGGTTTCGCCGCGAATGACGCTGCCAAGCGCCACCAAGGCATCCACCCGTCCGCTTTGGGCCATCGCTTGCAGCACCAGCGGCGTTTCGAGGGCGCCTGGCACGGTGGCAAAAGTGATGTCGCCTGCACGTACGCCAAGGTGCAACAGTTCATCAACGCAGCCGGAAAGCAAACCATCGCCAATATCTGGATTGAAGCGGCTCATGACGACCCCGATGCGCAGGCCGGCGCCGGTTAGGGAAGGTTCAAGTTCGATGACGTTTTCGTAGCGGGCCATGATGTTGTTCCACCGATGCGATTCACAGACTAACAATCAGATTGATATTCCAGCGCGCAGTTATTCTTACTGAAGTTTAGACACTCGCAACCGCAGCCGGATGCCGAAGGCATTTCCGCGCCGCGAAAAATATTTTCAAATAAACGCAAAAAAGTGCAAAAAAGG
>CAISUK010000590.1 GCA_903888645.1 uncultured Pseudomonadota bacterium
TCGCCCCAACTGGTGCTCGCCGGCAAGGTCGAATCGGTATCCGCGGATTTGTTGACCGAGCCGCAAACCAACCAGACGTACTATCTGGCGCGTGTTTCCATTACCCCGAAAGGCTTGCAGGAGTTGGGCCAGGATCGCCACCTGCAACCGGGCATGCCGGGTGAGGTCGTCATCAAGACCGGCGAGCGCTCGGTGCTGACCTATCTGCTGCATCCGCTCGTCAAGCGCATGGCCGGCGCCATGAAGGAGGAATAAGTCATGGGCATCCAATGCGCTGCGCGTAATGTCTGCTGGCCATTCCGTGTCTTCGTGTGTCTAGGCATGATCGTTGTCGGAATGCCGTCTGCCGGCGCCGTCGATCTCTTGCAAAGCTACCTGGCCGCCCTGCAGCAGGACGCCAGCTACGCCAGCGCGCGCGCCAATGCAGAAGCCGGCCGCGAAGCCTTGCCACAAGCACGAGCCCAATTGCTGCCGAGCGTCTCGATCAGCGCCTCCAACACCAAGAACGATCTGGTGTCGGCCACGCCTAATTTCCTCGGCAAGTTATCGACCAGTCAGACCAATTACGACAGTTCGCAATACACCTTATCGATCAGGCAGCCCATCTTCCGCAAATATCAGTATGCACAATATCAACAAGCCAAGGCCCAGGTCGAAGGTGCCGAAGCGAATCTCGAAAAGGACCGGGAAGATCTCGGCGTGCGTGTCGCCGAGGCCTATTTCGAGGCTCTGCTGGCCGAGGATCAACGTTCCCTGATCCAGGCCCAGCAGACCGCCTACGATGGCCAGTTGCAGTCTGCCAAGCGCACCTTTCAGGCTGGGCTCGGTACCCGCACCGACATCGACGAAGCTCAGGCCAAGTATGATATGTCAGTCGCGCAGGAACTTGAAGCGCGGCAGAATACCGACTACACCCGGCGGCAATTGCAGGCCATCATCAACCAGCCGGTGACCAGCCTGGTATCGCTGGACGCCACGCATCTTGACCTCGCGCCACCTGTCCCTGCCGGGTTGCAAGACTGGGTCGTTCTCGCCGAGCAATCCAGCCCGGAACTGCGCAGCCTTAGGGCACAGACCGAGGCTGCCGCGCAGGAAGTTGAAAAGGCCCGGTCGGGGCATTTCCCGACACTGGATCTGGTTGCCCAACGCGAACGCAGCGAAAGTCAGACCGTCACCTCGGTGGGTACCACCTATCTCTCCAGTCAGATCGGCGTACAGCTATCCATTCCCATCTACGGCGGAGGCTACACCAGTTCCATGGTGCGACAGGCACGGGCCAACCAGGAGAAGGCGGAGCGACAGCTCGATGCTGCTCGGCGAAATCTGGGCGTGCAGGTCGAGAAGGAGTTCCGCAACGTCACCGAAGGCGTTTCCAAGGTGCGCGCCCTCGAGCAGGCCAAGCGCTCGGCGGAACAGGCGTTATATTCCACGCAAAAAGGCATGCAGGCCGGCACCCGCACCCAGATCGACGTCCTCAATGCCCAACAGCAAAAAGTCAATGTCATGCGCGATCTGGCACAGGCGCGTTATTCGTACATCGTTGGCAGGATTCGCTTGCTGGCCCTGACCGGTGCTCTCGGCATCGACGAGATGACCACGTTCAACGGTTGGCTGTCGAATGGAGATGGAGCCGCCAATGCGGATGCCGCAAGCCGGCAATGAGGCGCCGTGACGCAAACGGATTCGTGTCGGCAGCTCGGCGCAGCCCTGAATGCCTGAATGTTGGCAAAGGCGACAAATGATTGACGAACAGCCGCTGGAGCTTGCCTACAATGCGACGACGATGCTCGCGCCGCTGACCGGGATCGGTCGCTACGTCGCCGAACTCGCCGCCGGGCTGACGCGGCAGGGCGCGCATATCCACTACTTCGCTGGCGGTCGGTGGGCCGAAGAAGCCCCGCAAGTGTTTCGCGGTGCCATTGCCGGCGCCGGTGATTCCGTTGCGCGTCGCGCGATTGCCGCGGTACCCGGCGCCAGGGCCACCTTCGGATTGCTCCAGCAGCGGCGATTTGGCGCAGGCGCGAAACAACGCAAGCTGATGCTATATCACGAGCCCGCCTATCTGGCCTACCGTTTCTCCGGGCCCACGGTTGTCACCGCGCACGACGCATCATGGGTGCGCTATCCTGAAACCCACCCCGTCCAGCGGGTCCGCGTGATGAACCGCCTCTTGCCAACCGCCTTGGAGCAAGCGCAACGCGTCATCGTCGTCTCGGATTTTGTCGCACGGGAAATGAATGAGCTGTTCGACGTGCCCATGGGCCGTCTGAGGACCATCTACCACGGCGTTTCCGCTTCCTTTCAGCGGATGACCGCGACGACGACTCATTCCCTATGTCACCGTCTTGGGCTGATTCATGGGCAGTATGTTCTGGCCGTCGGCACCCTGGAGCCGCGCAAGAACCTGAATAATCTGATTCGTGCCTATCGGCTGCTACCCCCTGACCTTACCCGCCGCTTTCCCCTGGCCATCGCCGGAATGCGCGGTTGGCTGCACAAGGACACCGATCAAGAAATCGCGGCATTGGAGCGCCAGGGCATCATCCGCGCGCTGGGTTACGTCGCCGAGGCCGACCTGCCGGCGCTGTATGCCGCGTCGGCGCTGTTTGTCTATCCTTCGATCTACGAGGGTTTCGGCCTGCCGCCGCTCGAAGCGATGGCTGCCGGCGTGCCGGTCATCGTGGCCGACCGCGCCTCCCTGCCGGAAGTCGTCGGCGATGCCGCGTTGCGTGTCGATCCTTACGATGTCGATGCGCTGGCGCAAGCCATTCGTGGCATCCTCGAAGACACGCAGCGGCGAGAGCGCATGGCCCAGGCCGGGGTCGAACGGGCCAGTTTGTTTTCCTGGGATCGTTGCGCCCGGGAAACGCTCGCCGTCTATCGCGAGGCCATCGCCGCGTGATCGTGGCCGCTGCACGCGCAGTCTGGCGCTGGCGCAGTTTCATCGTCGCCACGGTGCGCCGCGAACTGAGCGCCCGCTATGCGGGAGCTTCGCTCGGCAGGCTCTGGCACCTCATCCAGCCGTTGACGCAGATACTCATCTACACCCTGGTCTTTTCCGAAGTCATGCGAGCCCGCCTGCCCGGCAATCCGGACGCGCTGGCCTACGGCATCTTCCTCTGTGCCGGGGTGCTGCCGTGGCAATTGTTCGCCGATATCGTGGGCCGATCCAGCGGAATGTTCAACGACAGCGCGGCGCTCCTCAAGAAATCCGGGTTTCCGCGGATTTGTGTGCCGATCACGGTCGTACTTTCGTCCATCGTCCATTTTGCGATCAGCTTCGGGGTGTTTCTCGTCATGCTTGCCGTCATTGGGCGCTTCCCCGGCTGGGTCCTGCTAGCTAGCCTGCCCTTGGCGATCGTCCTGGCCACATTGGCAGCAAGCGTCGGGCTACTGGTCGGAACCCTCAATGTGTTTCTTCGCGACATTGGCCAAATTGTCTCCATCCTGTTGCAGTTCGTCTTCTGGCTAACGCCAATCGTCTGGCCGCTCCAGGCCATTCCGGCGGAATGGCACGGCTGGTTCAGCGTCAATCCCTTGTTCGGCCTGATGCAGGGTTTCCAGACGATTTTCATCGAAAAACAGCTGCCTGCCTGGGCCTCCCTTGGCTCGGCATTGCTTGCAACCTTCTTTTTTACAGCGCTGGCAGTGCTTTATTTCCGTCGTTACTCGGGTGAAATTACCGACGAATTATGAGCGGTCATATTTACCTTCAGGACATCGGCAAGGCCTACAAGCGCTACGCCAGGCTCCGTCACAAATGGCTCGAGGTACTGTCCTTCGGTGCATTCGCACAGCACGACGATCACTGGGTGCTGCGCGATATCCACCTGGAAGTTCAGTCGGGCGAGGCGTTGGGTTTGATCGGCTACAACGGCGCAGGCAAGTCCACGCTGCTCAAGCTGATTGCCGGAGTCACCCGGCCAAGTACCGGGCGGGTCGTCGTCGGTGGGCGCGTCGCCGCTATTCTGGAACTGGGCGTGGGCTTTCATCCTGAACTGAGCGGACGCCAGAACATTCCCTTGGCAGGCCAGTTGCTTGGGTTCTCGGTGGACGAAATGGCCCTCCACGCTGACGAAGTCGTCGCCTTCGCCGAACTCGGCGACATGATCGACCAGCCACTCCGCGCCTATTCGTCAGGCATGATGGCCCGGCTCGCCTTCGCGGTTGCCACGGCGGTGCGGCCGGACATCCTTATCGTCGACGAAGCGCTCTCTGTCGGCGACGCCTATTTCCAGCACAAGAGCTTCAGCCGCATCCGCCATTTCCAGGAGGCGGGCACCACCATCCTCTTCGTCTCCCACGACTTCAATGCCGTGCGTACCCTCTGCAAACGCGTCATCTTGCTCGGCGACGGGCGCATCTTGCGCGATGGCAGCGCCCTGCAAGTTCTCGACTACTACAATGCCCTGATCGCCGAGCGCGAGCAAGGCGATAGCATTCAGCAAGAGTCCACTCCCGACGGCCAGGTGGTCACCCGGTCCGGCAGCGGCCAAGCCCGCCTCGTTCAGGTAGACATCGTAGATGCGGCCGGGCGTTTCGCTCGCAAATTTGCCACTGGCGAGATGGCCACATTCCGCCTTGAAGCAGAAACCCACGCGCCACTGCGGAGCCTCGTCGCCGGCATCCTGATCCGAGACCGCGCCGGCAATCCCGTCTTCGGCACCAATTCGTGGCATCTGCAGCAGCCCTTGCGCAACCTCGATGCCGGCATGTGCGCCTTATTCGAATTCCTCCTGCCGATCAACCTTGGGGCTGGCAGCTACAGCCTGACCGTGGCGTTGACCATGGACGAAACCCATCTCGAAGAAAACTACGACTGGTGGGATAACGCACTGGTCTTCGAAGTCGCCAATCTCACCCACGCCGTTTTCGCCGGCACAGCATACCTGCCCACTCAGGTATCGGTAAAGTGCAGTCGCAGCGATGCCGACGATAGCCGCGGTTAGCCGCTCGGGATGCTGGTACCAGTGATATCTGCCGACGCCGCACAGCGGATCTCAAGCCTCGAACCGCTACAGCTACCTCAATGAATGGTTCCCGCACACCCGCGCAACCACGGTAAACTGCGCGCCGATTCTGGTCTGCGCCGGCAACGGAAACCTTGGCGCATCGCCGAGGCCTGCCGGTCGCGATTTGGCATTTTTGGCAATTCCAATGCAAAATGTGATGGCTGTCACAGAAGTTCCTCGATGGGGTGGCACAATGCACGGGTAAAGAAGGATAGAAAAACTGTGGATAAACTGTGGACATGATGCTTCGCAAATTTTCAATACGCTCTGCCCTGCTGTGTCTCATGCTGTGTCTCGCGAGCATCGCCCAGGCTGGCGAGGCAGGTCGGGTCGTTTTTGTGGCTGGCCAGGCAAGAACTGCCGACCACACTATCGTGCTTGGAGGGGTCATCCAGGAGGGTGACGAAATCGTTACCGCTGCCGATGGATACGTCTATCTCAAGACGATCGACAATGGTTTTCTTATCCTGCGGCCGAGCAGCCGGGCGCGCATCGTTTCGTACAAAGTGGACCTGCAAAACCCGGCTGACACCCGCGTCAAGCTCGAGTTGTCGAATGGAGTTGCGCGCAGCATATCCGGCGACGCCGTCAAACAGGCCCGGCAGAACTTCCGCTTCAACACGCCGGTAGCGGCTATCGGCGTGCGTGGCACTGACTTTACCGTCTATACCGATCAGGACGTCTCGCGCGTCACCGTCATGTCCGGCGGTATTGTTGTCAGCGGCTTTTCCGCCACCTGCCAAGTGGAAGGATCGGGACCCTGCGAGGGCAGCAACAGTCGTGATCTCCTGGCCCGGCAGACCGGGCAATTGCTTCAGGTTCACCGTGATCGTGCCCTGCCCGAGTTGATTCACGGTAGTAGCAGCGCCCCAGATGTCATCGCCCCGCCGCGCCCCGACGAGCCGAGCAAGAGCGGGATGGTCATAATACCGTCTGCTCGCGCCGGCAGCGAAACCACGCCGGTCCTTTCGCTCGACCCGGCCATTGTTAGCGCCGCCAGTGTGGTGCAGCTAGGCGCATCATCCAAGCCACAAACGCCACAAACGCCACAAACGCCACAAACGCCACAAACGCCGCCGGGTCTACCGCAGTTGGTTTGGGGGAGATGGACCGCCCTCGCAGACTTGCCGGCCGACTCTGCGGTGCTGGCCGAGATCAAGGCGGGTAGCTATACCCCGGCAAATATTCTCGGCGCCTATTTCATTGCTCGGCTCAAGAGCAGTGACCTCGTCATGCCAAACCAGGGCAAGGTCGCTTTCACCTGGGCCAGCGGGGAAGCTTATCTGGTTGGTCCGCAGCAAAAGGCGACGCTCGCGAGCATTGAAAACCCGCTACTGACCATCGACTTTGGCACGCAGCATTTTTCCACAAGTCTGGACGTGGTCGCCGCCGCCACCCGGGTCGGGATCAGTGCCCAGGGCGATGTAACCTCAAAAGGCCAGATGGTAAGCAATATCATGCAGTCAAACGCTAGCGTCGGGGGCTATCTCAGCGGCAGCCAGGCCAGCCAGGTCGCGTACGTCTTTAATCGCGTCGTATCCCCGGATCTCAGTGCCGTCGGTGCTACGCGCTGGTCGCACTAAGCCAAGGCATTGCCTGATCCCCGTTTGGCACCGCTGATTACTCTGGACTTGTTCAGTTCCGTGCATCTGGAACGACTTTCTTGATCGTGGTAAAGGGCTGCGACCATCGCCAATAAAGGTCTCGCGCCCATTGCCAGCAGCGCCAGGAATGCATGCAACAATACGTGGCCAGCTCTCATTCCTGGCCAGTCGGCGCTGCGGCTTTATTCTGCCGATATAATTGTCTGCCTGCCCCATCGATAGCGCGAAGGCACTTTGTACAGTGTGATCGCGCCGCAAATTTCATGCTCGCATGGTAAAAGAAGTCCTATTCGCCTGGCCAACGAATTTCTCGCAGATTGTGAGTTCGCGACGCTTGGCTCAATCAAGTCCGAGTCATCTTTAGTCTGACGATGACCGACATTTTCGACAACGGAAAAAATAGACGATGGAACCAATAGAGACAGTATTGCTTGAATTGGATCGATATTCAGAATCGCTGGGCCAGGGGTGCAACGAGTACTGGAGCTATCACAGGAAAAGATATATCTGGTTTATGGAATTGATGGAGCGATTGGTGAGAAACAAGGATCGACCGCTCA